>CAZXTW010000769.1:0-3534 GCA_964643525.1 uncultured Roseivirgaceae bacterium | reverse complement strand
CAGGAATATTTTTACGAGTTAACGCACCTAAAAACCTTTAACCCAATGACCACTGTTTGAACGAAGAATATATTGAAAGACTGCCACCCAGATGCACCAATACACCTCAGCACAGCTACAGTATTCCTCTTCTCTCGTACGTATATATGGACAGAACTAGCCACTCCTATGCACCCCAGTATTAGGGCGACAAAAGCCAGTAGATTAAAAAATCTGTAAAGGTTCTGAAAACCTTCTCCTAAATTCTGTTTCCTACCGTCTACTGTTTCATAAGAATGTCCATATTGACGTATGGTTGGTTTAAGATCTTCGATAAGCTCTTCCGCTTCCGATATACTCTCAGTTTTAAAATATTGTTTATAATTTACCCGACTACCATATTGTACTAAACCTGTAGAATCAAGGTAGTCCATAGAAATGTAAACTGATGGTGTAAAAGTCGATTGTATACCGCCTCCTCCGGGTATTTTTAATACCTCGCCAGCCACTTTGAATACCATCCCCCCTATTCTAAGAGAATCGTCTGAACTGACATCGTACTGACGCGCCAATGTTTCGTCCACCATGGCAAAAGGTTCACCACTCTTGACACTGGAATAAGCACTCGAAGGGGATGACTCTAATTCACCATAAAATGGGAAATTCCCCTTAAGAGCAACAATACGTACTAACCGCGTTCCCGGTGTACTTGTCATAAACATAACCATCGAGGCCATGTTAGCCTCGCTAGCTTGTTCTGACTCAATTGAGTCAAAACCTACTATCAATTCCTCTTCAAAGGCTTTATTAGCATTAACCACAAAATCTGCTCCTAACAAATCTTTTGCCTGTTCATCTATGTTTCGTTGCAGGTTAATATTAAAGGAGTTTATAGATACAAGTGCAGCAATACCAATAATCACGGAAGAGATGAACAAAAACATTCTTCCAAAATTGTTTCTGGCATCACGCCATGCCATCAGCCACACCCATTTGTCCTTAAGCAGGTTCTTCTTTTTCTTTTTAATCTTGATGATATACTCCATTACGACGCGGCTAACGATTTTCGGTCAGCGACAAGCTTACCTCCCTTGAGTTGTATAATTCTTTCTGTATGTTCAGCAAGCTCCATATTGTGTGTTACTAATACCAGAGTGGTTTTTTCTTCCTTATTGATGTTAAATAAAAGGTTAGTAACTATATCTGCTGTTTCCTCATCGAGATTACCTGTTGGTTCGTCAGCGAAGAGGATCTTTGGTGAAGTCATAAAGGCTCGTGCAATAGCCACTCTTTGCTGTTCTCCACCTGAAAGCTGAGTCGGGTAGTGAGTCATCCTATTGCCTAAACCTACTCTATCTAACAGTTCTTTGGCCTTTGCAGTAAAATTCATTTCGCCTCGCAATTCCAATGGTACCGTCACATTTTCAAGAGCCGTGAGAGTAGGTAATAATTGAAAATTCTGAAAAACGAATCCTACATGCTGATTGCGAACAAAAGCCCTGTCATCTTCGTCCAATGCATTTAATTTTATACCTACCAAGGAAACCGAACCACTTGTTGATACGTCCAACCCTGCACATAGTCCAAGAAGTGTAGTTTTTCCACTTCCTGATGGTCCTACAATTGAAACGCTTGCTCCTTCTTGTACGTTAAAAGAAACATCGTCTAAGACTGTAAGAGAGCGATCTCCAGATTTAAAAGACTTGGTTAAATTCTCAACAATTAATATATCTGTCATATTCATTTCGTAAATCTATTTGATAAGCGTATGGTATGATGAATAGTTATGTTTTTTTTATGAAAGGTCATTTTTCTGGTGCAAAATTTGCAGGTATAAGTTAATTTCTCTTAATTAATTGACAATCAGAATAAAAGAGAGATGAGTAAGAAGATCGTATTTATTGTTTTTGTTCTATTCATTGGCTTGTCGGCCTTTAATGACAAAAAAACGATCATATTTTATGGTGATAGTCTTACAGCAGGCTATGGGTTATCTAAAGAGCAGGCATTTCCCGCATTAATACAAAAGGAACTGAGCAAAAAAGGTTACAATTATGAGGTAATAAATGCAGGGTTAAGCGGCGAAACTTCAGCAGGGGGATTAAGTCGTATTGACTGGATATTGAAAAAACACGTCGATGTCTTTGTTTTAGAACTTGGTGCTAATGATGGATTGAGAGGTTTACCAATAGAGCAGACCAAGAAAAATCTACAGGCCATCATCGACAAAGTAAAAAGTAAAAACCCTGGTGTAAAAATAGTTATCGCCGGGATGATGGTGCCACCTAATTTGGGCCCTGATTACTCAAACGAATTTCAAGAGATATTTCCTGAGCTAGCCAAAAAGAATAAGGCTATGCTCATTCCGTTTCTATTGCAGGATGTGGCTGGTAATGAGCAACTTAACCAGGCAGATGGGATACATCCTAATGTTGAGGGCCATAAAATTGTTGCCAAAAATGTGTTTGGTTTGATAGAATCAGTATTTTAATAATGTTTGTATCCATAGCGATCTACCAATTATTACTTAAATTCATCAAAAACTGGTGATGTACTATCTAATTTATGTGAGTTATGCCACAGAACCTTTCTCCCAGACACAACTGGAAGAGCTGTTACAGAATTGTATAAAAAACAATGCAAAACAACAGATAACAGGAATGTTATTGTATGTTAATGGCAAGTTTATACAAGTTTTAGAGGGCGAACAAGAGGTAGTAGAAAGTGTTTATAAGAAAATACAACAGGACAAAAGACATCACAAAGTAAGAGTCATTGTTGAAGGAAAAATTGCCAGGCGTAACTTCCCCAATTGGTCCATGGGCTTCAAATTGCTAGGAACCAATGACCTTAAGCATTTAACCGGCTACCAGGATATTGAAGATTACTTCGAAAGTGGTGAAGTGAGTAATAGCAGTCATGTTGCCCTTGTCTTCTTAAAGCTCTTTTATCAAAAGAACTCTCCTTCGGAACAGATATAAAAAAAAGAGAGTCTAAGACTCTCTTTAGTGAGGCGCTGAGCGGATTCGAACCGCTGTAAAAGGTTTTGCAGACCTCTGCCTAGCCACTCGGCCACAGCGCCATTATATTGACGTAAAGTTAGAAAAAAGCAATCATCCAGACCTGCGGATGATTGCTTAAATCGCTCAAATTTTACTTGGATTTTGGCTTGCTTTCCTTCTTCTCAGCAGGTTTGCTAGCATCTTCCATCTTATCCTTCAATGCAGACAAGGCATCAAGGTCACCAAGGGTAGATTTTTCTACTTCCTGGTTGATCTTGTTCAAGGTGTTACCTTTCTTACCTGCAGGCTTCTTAGCGGCCTTAGGCTGCTCTGCTTCTTCGTTCCAGATAGAAGTGTGAGAAAGGACAATTCGCTTGTCATCTTTAGAGAACTCCAACACTTTGAAGTCTAGCGTTTCTCCTTCAGAAGCTTTTGCTCCGTCTTCTTTCTTCAGGTTTTTAAGCAATACGATGCCCTCCAGTCCATAAGGAAGTTCCACTGTAGCGGCTTTGTCCGTCACGCCTGTAATAGTACACTTGTGTACAGAACCTCT
>CAZXTW010000768.1:0-3537 GCA_964643525.1 uncultured Roseivirgaceae bacterium | reverse complement strand
CCGCAGCCAGGCGGTTACTGGTGCTGTAGCCCGTGCGTTGGTAGTCATCATTATAAAAGTGCAGCTCATAGGCGTACGCATCTTTGCCAAATGCACCACTGACCGCGTCCTGTAGCGGGTTGTTCAGGCTCTTGTACCAGCCCTGCAGGGTATACAGGTAGTCATTGGCCTGCACCTGGTCCTGCCCAATGGCATGCCTGCGCAGGGGGCCATGGGGGTAATAGTCATACTGGCTGTCACGCTCCCACAGGCGGCCATCGGTAGAGGTTTCTACGGCAGTGATACGCCCGTTGGCATCATAGCTGTAGCGGTGCATCAGCTGGTCGGCCGTGCCGGGGCTGTAATTAACCTGTGTCATGAGGCCGCTCAGCAGGTCATACGCATAGGTAATGGCCTTGGGGCCTATGCCCGGCAGGTGCTGGATGGTCCAGGCCACGTTGCCGTGCGCATCATAGCTGTAAATGGTCATTACGCGGTCGTTGGCTGTGGTGGGCTGCCCGTCACGGTCAGTATAGGCATAGCTAATGCGGTTGCGCAGGTGCTGCTGCACGTAGCCGCCCAGG
Source organism: uncultured Roseivirgaceae bacterium (assembly GCA_964643525.1). GTDB lineage: Bacteria > Bacteroidota > Bacteroidia > Cytophagales > Cyclobacteriaceae > CAZXTW01. Next base: position 2,974 of record CAZXTW010000768.1, on the reverse strand, counting down.
TCAATGCCTGCCACCGGAGTAGAGTAAACGGTGCGGTTAAGGTCAGTGCCAGAGGCAGGCCAGGTCAGGTTGTTGCGGTTGTTTGCCAGGGTTTGCTGGTGGTAGCCGGTGGCCAGGCCCGACTCTATGGTGCGCCCCAGGGCATCGTAATGCAGGTAGGCATAGGTGCCGTTTTGCGCCTGCAAGGCATTTTGCGAAAACCGCAGCTGACCAATGTCACTATATATATAGGTGGTAAGACCGGCATCGGGCGTACTGTCAGACACCAGCTGCCCCAGGCTGTTGTACTTGTAATAGGTAACCAGCTGGTGGTTGGGCAGGGCTTGCCTGGCCAGGTTCAGGGCAGTTGGTGAGTTAACGTTCAACAGGTCAACCCCGGCCGGTGGCACCGTGCGGGCCAGGTTGCCGCTCAGGTCATAATAATATAAGGTGTAGTGGCCTTGCGGCACCGCATAGCTTACAGTAAGCTGGTCAGTAAACAGGGCAGCATCCAGGCAGTTGCTGGCATGCTGTGCTTCCAGGCTTTGGGCCAGGGCGGCCAGCTGCTGTGTTTGCTGTAGGGCCAGGCTGCTGATGATGTGGTCTATAGCCAGGCTGTCACAATGAACAGGTTGGGGGTCATACCCGTACTGAAAGCCTGTGGGCCGGTGCAAGGTATCAAGATCTGAAAAGAACTGAAAGCAGATGGATACGTTGGGGTTACACGCCAGGGGTACCGTACGTGTGTACACGCCCGAAACACTATCGCCCACCAGAATATAGTCAGACTTAAAGCAAAAGCCGGTTGCCGGGCGGTTAACCACCAGCTCAAACTTGTTTAGCAGTACCCTGTTGATGAAGTCAATTTGCTGGGTGGTGAGCGAGTAGTTGCCGTTGGCATCTACCTGGTAGGTATCAGGGCAGTATTTGGCTTTGCAGTTGGCAATAACAGCAGCCACCATGGTATCAAGCGCGCACTGGGCAATGAAATCACCGGTAGTATCTTGCGCGGCCTCTGGCGTATAGGTGCCTATGTATTGCTGGGCGGCACTGTCATAGGTTACGGTATAGTTCTCAAATACCAGGCTGTTGTTGGCACTGTACAGGCTGTTGATGATGGCCTGCAAAAATTGTTCTTCTCTTAGTTCACACAACTCACCACAGCTTTGGGTAATGCCTTCAAACAGTTGCTGCTGGTTAACCGCCTGCCCTGGCTGCAGGTTGCGGGTCATTACCCAGTACTGGTGCTGTTGGCAGGGGGTGGCCCCGGTAAAATCAGCATAAGCAATATTGGTGGCCAAAGGGTTGCCTGCAATCAGGTCACGGTAGGCATCAACGTATTCATAAACGTTGGGCAGGTCTTGTGTGTCATCAATATACACCAGGCGGTAGGCATTTTCTTTTAGTTGGTCGGCATCATTTACCAGGTACTGCTGGCCGGCTACTGTGCCGTACAGCAGGTTTTTGTACAGGTAGGTGCGCAAGCCGTTGGCATCGGTAGCGCACAAATCATCAATGCTTTCGCTGCCGGGTGTGGCACTGGGGCGGCCCTGTTGCAATTGCCCGTCAATTCGGCTTAAAAAGCGCTGCAACAGGTCATTTACCGGTGGGGCCTGCGTAGGTATGCCCTGGGTGCCCTGGGGCAGGGCCATGCTGCCGTCAAGCCAGGCACCGTAGCTCAGGGTTTCGGCCTGCCAGGCATCCCACACGGCTTCACAGCTTAGTATGTCGCTATTGCCTGCAAGCATATTGGCCACCAGGGTGTTGAACTGCCCCCGCTGGTAGTACATGGCATTGCCGGTATGCTGGTTGGTAAGGTACAGGTAGTTGAGCGTAAGCTGCTGGCCCTGTAGGGTTACCAGGCTGGTTTGCCCCCTGGCGGCCCAGTATTGCTCAAAGTAAGCCTCAAAGTCAAGTCCGTTTAGCTGGCAGGTGGCGGCATCAAGCGTATCAAGCCCGCAGGGCGGCTGGTAGGGTATGTACAGGGTGTCAGCACAGGCGACCTCAGCATCTGATACTTGGCCAGGTACCTGTATGGGCACCTGGTACTGGCTTTGCGCGGCATCAAAGGCATAGCCGTTGGCCTCAAGGTAGGCATACAGGCCGGCAGCGTCATAATTATCAATATAGGCTTGTATGCCGGTGGGCAGGCCCACTTGCAGGGCATTGTTGTAGGCCTGCTGGTAGCTGGCCTGTGCCTGCTGCACCAGCTGCTGCTGGCCGCCCTGTGTGTTGGCCCTGAGGCGGCGCTCAAGCAGGTATTTGGTGTTGGCCAGCAAGGTGTAGGTAACCTGCGGCAGGGTTAAGGTGTTAAGGGTGCCGCAGCTGCCGGGGGGCAGGTCATGGCTGGCCAGCACCTGCGGGGCCGGCCCGGCGGGGGCCACCTGGTGCAGCACCAGCTCAATGGTGTAGTCACAGGTTTGGCATAACGTGCTGCACAGGGCATGCACCTGGGCGGGTTGCAGCCAGTAATTAACAGTTAGCTCAGTATTTTCTACAAAAAACAGGGGCTGCTGCATGCTCAGCTGCAAGGGGCCGGTGGCGGCATTGCCGGTAATAAGGCTGTATACCGTATCGGTCTGCTGGCTGCTCAGGTCATCAAGCGCCCCGCCAGAGCCATTGGCTAGCAGGCCCTGGGCCAGGGTTTGGCCCTGCCTGTTGGCAAACACCACGCTGGCCACGCCGTTGGCATCAATGGTTATGGTTTTGGTTACCTCTTGCGCATCGGGGGCTTCTTTGCCAAACAGCTGCAGCAGCTCGCCCTCGGTGGCAGTACCGTAATGGTAGCGCATGGTGTGCTGGGTACCGTTTTTTAATGACAGGGCGGCTCCTGGCAGGGCGGCAATGGCCGGGCGGCCGGTGGCGTCGTTGGTAAATACCTGCCTGCTGTAGGGCACGCCTTCTGCTGTGTGCACGCCGCCGTTCCATACCTGGCCCTGGTACTGCTGGTCGTTACCGCTGTAGTAGCCGCCGAGGGTTTGTGCTTCGGCAGGCT
>CAZXTW010000767.1:0-3539 GCA_964643525.1 uncultured Roseivirgaceae bacterium | reverse complement strand
GTCAATATGCCACTCGTTATCAATTGGGTCAGCAGCACGGTACCAGGTTTTGGTGCGGTTCACCTCTCTGGTAGCCACAGTGCCGTCGGGCCAGGTAACACGGCCGCCAGTAAGCGTTACATTAAACACTGGTGGCTCAGTTATGGCGCTGGTTACATTAGTCAGGGTGCGGGTACCTTCAATAGCCACGCCGTCAATCATAAAGCCATCTAGGGCAATGGTTACCACTGAGCCTGGTATAAAACGCAGCCAGGTATAGCTTACTGTAATCATGCCGCTGCGCAGCCTGCCGCCGGGGCCTTCACAGCCGGCACCAAAATCAACAGTAATCACCTTCAGTACCGTATCTTTCGTAACGGTGGCACAGCGCAGGCGTTCATCAGCGGCTACCCTGCCGCCAGTAAGCGATAAATCATCAACCACGCTGGTGGCAATATCATCAACATCATCAAAACCTGACTCTACTACTGCCTCGCTCGTTACATCGTCTAGCGAGGTGTCAGGGCTGGGGCCGTCGTCAGTGTTTTCACAGGCCGCCAGGCCAAATACCAGGGCCAAAACAGCCAACAAACCAAAATACTTTTGTGATAGAATACCTGTTTTCATTAGAATGAATTGATTAAGTGTTATTGACTTCAATACCATTGCTGGTATTGTTACTGCCCTTAGAGTACGGCTGGCCGCCAGGGTTTAATCATTCCAGAAAATTATTTTCAGGGCCCGCCAAATCTGCTTACATTCAGGCATGCAGTGCACCATTGACGTAAGCCAGAACATATTACAGCAGTTTGCCCACCAGCTGCAATTGCCTGTACTTAACCACCAGGCACAAATGGACGCCCCCCTGGGCACAGGGCTCATCAAAGCCATTGAGCTGCCCGGCGCCCTTGAGTTGTACCACTTTACCTGCACCCTGCGGCAGCCCTTCAGCATGCACTCATTCAACCCTGAAGGCAGCCCCTGGCTGTTAATCAACATCAACCTGTCGCAGGTGGCCGTTCAAAAAACCGTGAACAACCAGCAAGTCAACATCCAGAAATACCTGCCTACCGGCATGTTGTTATACACCCCTCAAACCGAAGTGTTTAGCAGCAGCCCGGTAGGGGTGCCCCTGCAAATTGCCCTGGTGCGCTTTCAGCGGTCATTGCTACACACCTACCACAATCAGCAGCTACAGGCCCTGAACCAGGCCAGCCATGCCCTGATTTATGAAGACCTTGACTATGCCTCTGAAACAGCCCTGAGCAAGGCACTAGACAGCTTTGACCATAAAATGGCTGCCCACGCCCATCTGCTGGCCTTTCTGGCCCTGTTTGTTGACAAGCTAAAGCTGCGTGAAACCGAAGCTGAATACGAAAAACTACACCCAGATGACCTGAAGGGCCTGTTCGTTTCGGCAGCAGCCCTGCGCAACCCCTTTGCAGAAGCCCTGCCCACCGTAAAGCAGCTGGCCACCATGGCCGGCATGGGCAGCACCAAATACAAAAGCTGCTTTAAGCAGGTGTTTGGTGTGCCCCCCATGCAATACCACCAGAAAATAAAGATGGAGTATGCCCGCAACCAGCTGGCCGCCAAAAAGCAAACGCCCAGCGAGCTCAGCTATGCCCTGGGCTACAGCCACCCCAGTAAATTTACCCTGGCCTACAAAAAGCAATTTGGCCAGCTACCCTCCCAAGTCTGATATCATAACAATACATTTCTTCTATAAAATCAATCATACATACCATAAAGGAGGGCTGACGTCCACAGCGGCGTGGCCTGAACGCGGGCTTGCGTGGTGGCGGCTTCGCTGTGGCCCCCTTTTCTTTTGGTTCGTTTTCTTTTGGGGGAGCAAAAGAAAATGAACGAAGCAGTAACGTATACAAACTGTATGAGCTTCAAAGAATCGTAAAACCATAATACCACTGTGATGTAGTAAGCCTAAGAACGGCTTTTAGGGCAAACACCCCGGCTTACAAGGCTAACCCCTGCCCTGTTCCTACTGGTACCTTTGAAACAAAAACAAAGTACCATGAACCTATTCGTAACCGGTGGCTCTGGCTTTGTGGGCCAGAACATCATACCCGTACTACTACAGCAGGGGCATCAGGTATTTGCCCTGGTGCGCAGCAATAAGGCGGCAGACAAGGTAAAGGCACTGGGGGCCACCCCTGTAATGGACGACCTTACCGCACTGTCAAAAAATACCGAGCACGCCCTGGCCCAGTGCCAGTGCGTAGTGCACTCAGCTGCTCATATGGACTTTACCTATGACCCTAAGCCTTTTTACGCCATTAATGTTGCCGCCACCAAAGCCCTGCTGGCCAAGGCCAAAGCGGCAGGCGTGCAACGTTTTATTTACATCAGTGCTGCCCCTGTGGTGCCCGGCTCGCCGGTCATTAACCTGGCTGAGTACGAAGCACAAAAGGGCCTGCCCACGGCACTGTACCCCAAAACCAAAGCCCTGGCCGAGCGGCTGGTGCTGGCCGCCAACAACCAGCAATTCACCACCATTTCATTAAGGCCACCTGCCATTTGGGGCCCTAACAACCACCATTTTGAAAGCTTTTTAGACAATATTAAAAATGGTAAGTGGCGGTGGATTGGCGGCGGCAACCACGTGCTTTCAACCATACACGTACGCAACCTGGCCAACGCCATACTGGCTGCCATGCAGGCCGGCCATGGGGGCAGTGCCTATTTTGTTACTGATGGCGACCGACGGCCCATTAAAGAAACCTTCACGGCCATTATCAAAGCCTATGGGCTTGACCCAGGCAATAAAGCCCTGCCCAGGGGCATGGCCCTGGTAATGGCGCATATTTTTGGCGGCATCTGGAAGGTGCTGGGCCTTAAATCAAGGCCGCCAGTGGCCCCGCTTATGGTCAGGCTTATGGGCACTGAGTTTTCAGTATCAGATGCTAAGGCCCGCAAAGAGCTGGGCTATACCAACGCACTGACTTTTCAAGAAGGGGTAGCCACCCTGTAACACCCTATTCAGCCAACCACATCAAACAAAATCAATGAAATTAGTCGTGTTCATTATGACCACAACGGTACTGGCCCTAGCCGCAGGTACCGGGCAGGCACAAACTACTGCTACTGCACAGGCCGATGCCCTTTTGGGCCAGTGGTGGCTTAACGGCCAGACCGGCAAGATTGAAATCTTCAAAGCCCAGGGCAAGTACCATGGCAAAATTATATGGCGTACTGAAGCACGCAACGATACAGAAAACCCCGACCCCGCCCTGCGCAACCGCAGCGTCATAGGCATTACATTTTTAAAAGACTTTGTTTATGACGGTGGCCAGTATGTTGATGGCAGCGTGTACTCTATTGAAAACGGAGGCACCTACTCGGGTAAGTTGTGGCTTGAAGATGATCGCCAAACCCTGAAAATGCGCGGCTACCTGGGCATTTCGCTTTTTGGGCGCACCGCCACGCTTACGCGCGCCAACTAATCCCCCAGGCCAAGTAACCCCCACGCAGTGGTGTGGGGCTTTACTACATACCCATACCTCCCTCCCACACTTTTTAGTCTACCTAAAAATAGGTAGCAC
>CAZXTW010000766.1:0-3543 GCA_964643525.1 uncultured Roseivirgaceae bacterium | reverse complement strand
CCTGTTTTTTTGAGGGGTTTGTGCTGTACCGCACAATCATCACAATGGGTAGCTTTGCCCGCCAGCTGGCGGTACAGGGCGCGGCCCACAAACCACAGGGCCGCAATGAATATAATACCTACCAGTATGTTCTGAATCATTTCAAAATTATATAAGTGATTAACGCTGCTACGTAGGCCAGGGTAGTCATATAAGCCATTTGTACCATTGGCCACTTCCAGCTTTTTGTTTCTCTTTTTACTACGGCCAGGGTACTCATACATTGCATGGCAAAGGCATAAAACACCATAAGCGAAAAGCCAGAAGCCAAGGTATATACGGGCAGGCCGGTTTTGGGGTTCACCTCCTGCCGCATGCGTTCCATCAGGGTACTTTCTACCTCAGAGTCATCGCCCACACTGTAAATGGTAGCCATGGCACTGACAAATACCTCACGGGCTGCAAAAGATGCAATGAGGGCAATGCCCATTTGCCAGTCATAGCCCAGGGGGGCAATGGCAGGCTCAATGGTTTTGCCCATAATGCCTATAAATGAGTTTTCAAGGCGCACAGCCGCTACCTGCTCTGCGGTAGGGTTGCTGGCTTGTAATTGGGCCACGGCCTCATCCATTTTGCCTGGGGGGCCGTAACTGGCCAATACCCATAAGATAATAGATAGGGCCAGGATTATTTTGCCAGCATCAACCACAAATACCCTGGTTTTTTCAAGCAGCAGCAGGCCCAGGTTGCTGGCTCTGGGCAGTTGGTAGGTGGGCAGCTCCATAACCAAAAAGCTTTTTTGCTTTGCCTTTACCAACCACTTAAATACAATGGCCGCTAAAAAAGCAGCGCCAAAGCCCAGCAGGTACATGGCCAACAGGGCCAGCCCCTGCAGGTTAACCACACCCCATACCAGCTGGTTGGGCACCACCAGCGCTATAAGCAAGGCATAAACCGGCAAGCGGGCCGAGCAGCTGGTCAGAGGCACCACCATAATGGTTACCAGCCGGTCCTTCCACTGGTCAATGGCCCTGGAAGCCATGATGGCAGGTATGGCACAGGCCACGCCCGACATGAGGGGCACCACGCTTTTGCCGTTCAGGCCAAAGGGGCGCATGAGCCGATCCATGATAAACACCACGCGGGTCATGTAGCCAGATTCTTCCAGCAGGCCTATAAAGGCAAACAAGAGTACAATTTGTGGTATAAAAATCACCACCCCACCAATACCGGGCACAATGCCCTCGGTGAGTAAATCTGTCAACGTACCGGCAGGCAATGCCTGCCCCAGCCATTGGCTCAATGCGGCAAAGCCGTTGTCAATGAGGTCCATCGGGATGTTGGCAAAGGCATAAATGGCCTGGAATATAAGGAAGAGAATGAACAGAAATATGCCGTAGCCCAGCACAGGGTGGGTCACTATGCGGTCAATTTTTTGGCTTAGCAGCTTTCTTGAACGGTTAGCAGGCTTTTTGCTGAGGCAAAAGCTAAGCATCTGCCCTATTTTTTTGAACCGTGCTTCGGTATCGGCTATTACCTGTGGCTCAGGCAGATTGGCAGGCAATTGCCCCGGCTGTATAGGTGAGTTGGCTAGAAAGGGCTCATGGGGCGGCTGCTTAAAGTTGACAATAGCTTTTTTGAGCTCGGGTATGCCATGCCCCTTTTTGGTATTAAGCCGCACAACAGGTACCTGGCCAAACAGCTCGCTCAGCTTATCATCATCAATGGTAATGCCTTCAATAGCCAGCTGGTCGTTCATGGTCAGTGCCAGCAGGGTGGGTATGCCCATGTCGTGCGTTTGGGTAAACAGCAGCAGGCTGCGCTGCAGGTTGGTGGCATCGGCCACCACCACGGCCAACTGGGGGTGGTCGGGGTGCTGGCTGTTGGTCAGCACGTCAGTAGCTACCCGCTCATCGGCCGATTTTGGAAACAGGCTGTAAGTACCCGGCAGGTCAATCACCGTTATCTTCTGGTTATCTGGCCCCATGAAGGTACCCTCGTGTTTATCTACCGTAACGCCAGGGTAATTGCCTACATGCTGTTGCATGCCCGTGAGGCGGTTAAACAATGAGCTTTTGCCTGAATTGGGGTTGCCCAGTAATGCTATGCGCGTCATATGGTGCCTCCCTCAATATTATCAACCACTACCAGTGCTGCTTCGCTTTTTCTTAACGTCAGGGTATAATCACCCAGGGCCACCGCAATGGGGTCACCCAGGGGGGCCTTAAACGCCACGTGTAACTGCAGGCCGGGCGCAATGCCCATGTCGGCCAGTTTACCTTTTAGTGGGCCCTGGCGCACCTCTGTCACAACCAGTGTTTTGTTATGTTTTACTTGATCTAATGTTGGCAATAGTAGTTGTTTAAAGCTTAAAGGTAACTCTTAAACGGAAAGAAACACGACTATGCGCATTTTAAATGAACAGCACAAATTTAAGCGTTGCACCTAATTTCTTTAGCCCTATGTAGAACTATTCTAAATAAAAGCGGGTTGTAGTGTTTCATTAGCAGCTTAACTGCTCATTAAACCTCCGTTTCTGGAATAGCAAGTCCTCCCCCCTGTGCCTTACACGCAGGCGCAGGGCGTGAGGCACCAGTAGCAGTTCCCTACTCTACAACAGGTGATGTTCACACCATGTTGACTTTTAAGCACTTGCTATTCAACTAAAACCCTGCTAAGCCCCTCCAGTTTCTGCCTGCCGCCTGCTAAGCACCTTGGGTTTAATTATTGGTGCAGCTAATGCCTGTAAATAAAAAAATGAGGCTGCGGTTACATTCATCTGAAATTAAATATTGGAAACCCTTATATTAACCAATTGGTTATACCATTAAGGATGTATGGCAAAAGGCCTGATTACTGGCCGGGCGGGAACTCAAAATAAATAGACATGCTCAGGAATTTTTGGATTAGTTCAATACGCAATATTTTGCGTGATAAGCTTAATACGGGCATTAACCTGTTGAGCTTAATTATAGGCCTCTCGGCCAGCATAGTTATCTTTACTATTGTAAAGTACCAGTATACTTTTGACCATTACCATACCAATGCCAACCGTATTTACCGCGTAAACATACACTGGCAAAGTGAATACGGCACGTCGTATAACTCAATTACCCCTCAACCCCTGCCCGGCATTATTGAGCAGGACTACCCCCAGGTAGAAGCGGTGTGCCGCACGCTTGGCCCCACGATTATGGATGTGTATGTGGGGCCTGAAAAGTTCAATGAGAGCGGCCTGCTGTTTGTTGATGCGAACTTTCCTGACTTTTTTGATTTTGAATGGCTACAGGGTAACCCCCGCAATGCGCTTGATAACCCCAAAAGTATTGTGCTGACAAAATCATTGGCCGATAAGCTGTTTGGCCAGCGTGAACCCATGGGCGAGGTTTTGAATATTAACGGCAAAGCCGATGGCATTGTAACGGGCATTGTTGAAGATGTACGCAACAATACCAACCTGCCTTTTACCCTTTTGGCCAACCAGGCCATGATGAAAGAGGTAGAGCCCTTTCATGTAAGCATGAGCTTTGGGGTGCAATCAATCGGGATGACGTGGGTCATGCT
>CAZXTW010000765.1:0-3543 GCA_964643525.1 uncultured Roseivirgaceae bacterium | reverse complement strand
CAAACAAATCGCCCAGCAGGTTATCTAACAGGTTAATGCCCCGCCCCAGCAGGTCTGACAGGATGGCCAGCCCAAACTCAGCCCCGATGTACCAGAACAGCTGGGTAAAATCAGCCTGCCCCTCACCCTGGGCCAGTAGCACCACCTCATCAATAATGAGCTTGCCTATATAAAGGGTAAAGAGGGGCACCACAGCCTTGACCAGCCGCAACAGGGCATTGCCAATGGTCATGGGTTTGCTGGTTTGCCAAATGAGCTTAAAAAAGGCGGGCAGGTTGCGTAATGCTTTGAACCGTGCCTTGATGCTTACTTTTTCTTTTGGGCCCCTGAAGCCCCTGATACTGCGTGGGTGATTTGCCATAGCGCTTATTGGCAGGCAAAGGTACTGTATGTGGTGCATTTCATAAAGCCAGTCACAAACATAGCCTGGTGCCTGCTGCTGTATGGCAACGGCGGCAGTGCATGAAAGACCTATCGGCCAGCCGACAGTTTGAGGGGCTTTTTGTTGCCTGGCCGACAAAGGGTAAACGTGGGTAAAGAAAAGAATATTGATTTAAATTATCTGAAAATCAATTAGTTATGTGGTAAATTGAAAGTTTTTAGGCTCTGTATTGAAACCTTTAAGGGTAACATTAAAAGATACATATCGTTCCTATTATTGAACGCAGCAACAAAGGCACAACGCCAACACACTGCATACCAAAAGACAACAAACACAACAAATTTAAACACAATTAGAAATGAGAAATTTAGAAGCACTAACTCGCGATCAAGTCAATGAAGGAAACGCCCAGATTTTTGACGCCCTTAAAAGTAAAATAGGTAAAGTACCTAACCTGTATGCCACCTATGCCAACAGCAACGTAGCCTTAAAAGCTATTTTAGACCTTGGCGAAACCCTGGGTGGTGGCGAGTTTAGCCCCAAAGAGGTAGAGGCCATTGCCCTGAGTATTTCTGAAGCCAATGCCTGTGACTACTGTCTGGCTGCCCACACCGCCATTGGTAAAATGGTAGGGTTTAGTGAAGGCGATACTGTGGCCCTGCGTACCAACACCATTGCCAATGAGAAACTGAACGCCCTGGTAACCCTTGCCAAAGAAATTACAATTACCCGTGGTAACCCTGCCCAGGCCCTTGTAGATGCCTTCTTTAACGCCGGTTACAGTAAAGCAGCGCTGGTAGAACTTATCGGGTTTGTTTCCGTAAATACCTTTAATAACTACCTGAACCATATTGCCGATACCAAGGTGGATTTTCCTGCCGCGCCGGCACTTGAAGCAGTTGAAACAGCTTAAGTATAACAGAACTATAGCCCCTTAGGGACCATAAGATGGCCTTGCAGCAATGCAAGGCCTTTTTTGCTTGTAGCCTATGAGAATAACCAACGCCAACAACAACACGCCCACCCTGCGCCTGTTGCTGACCAAAAAGAAGCTGAGAATTAAAACCCTGATAGCCCTGCTGTTGTTTTGGGGGCTGGCACAGTTAAACACCGGCTGCCAACCGTTTAAGATGACTACCAAAGCATTTGATACGTATTATGAGCACAGCCCCGCCCAGCCCGTAAGGGGCAATTACGAGGCTGAAGGGCGTAATATTCATTATGTTGCTGCTGGCCATGACAGCCTGCCCATGATACTTTTTGTGCACGGCTCGCCCGGCTCATGGGATGCCTACAAGGCTTACCTGAAAGACAGCACCCTGCTGGCCCGGGCGTACCTGGTAGCTGTAGACAGGCCCGGGTTTGGCCATTCAGGTTATGGACAGGCAGAACCCTCGCTGGCCCGGCAGGCAGCCATGCTGCTGCCCCTGCTGCAAATGAGCAGGGCCCCACAAAAGCCCATACTGGTGGGCCACTCGTTAGGTGGGCCCCTGGTGGCACGCATGGCCATGGACTACCCCCAGCTGGTGGGCAGCGTAGTGATGATAGCCCCCTCAATTGCACCAGAGCTGGAGCCCGCCACCTGGTACCGCCACCTGATGCGCCTGCCCGTAGTGCGGCAGCTGGTGCCCAAGCCGTTTATTGCCAGCAATGACGAGATACTGCCCCTGAAAGGCGAGCTGAACAAAATGATGCCCCTATGGCCCAATATTACGGCACCCGTAACGGTTATACAGGGCACAGCCGATGTACTGGTGGCGCCGGGCAACGCTGCCTTTGCCAGAAAACAATTGGTTAATACTACCTGCGAGCTGGTTATGCTTGAAAAAGTAAACCATTTCATACCGTGGTCGCACTACCAGGTGGTGTTAGAAGTATTGCAGGGGCACCTCACCCAATAGGGGGGTGCCTGCCTACCCAAAAGCAGGGTTTTACCATTTGGGCGGGTTACCCTGAGCCCATTGCCTCATGAAGATGTATGATTGCGGCCCCACCAGTGCCTTTTGGTGGTTGATTTTGGTAGGTATTATTGATATATTCATTGTTTGAAATCGGGGTTATGAACAGGTTCTGGCTGTATTTTGCCTTTATTTATTTTTTAAATGGGTCAGCATTTGCGCTTGATCCCACCAAGGCTATTTCTCAACATACACTTGACCAATGGACAATTGATGAAGGGCTGCCCAGCAACGCCATTTTATCAATGACACAAACCCCCGACGGCTATTTATGGCTGGCTACTTACGATGGTCTGGTGCGTTTTGATGGGGTTACTTTTAAGCAGTACCATCCGCAACAAGTGCCAGTGCTACAGGTGCGCGGCATGCAATATGTATATGCCGGGCATGACAGTGTATTGTGGGTAGGCACCAACGGGGGCGGTTTGATAAAATACCATCATAAACAATTTGAAGCCGTAGAGAGCCCCCTTTTAGGCAAGGGCACTACCATAACTGCTATTGCCCAGCAGGCCAATGGCAATTTATGGGTGGGCACCCGCGATGGCCTGCAGCTTTTACAGCAGGGTAAGCCCGGTGCCCATGCTGCTGCCAGCCAGTTAAAAGCAGTTAGTGTGTACTGCCTGTATGTTGATAAGCAAAACCGCTTGTGGGTGGGCACCTCAGGGCAGGGCCTGTATTGTATTGATGCCCATGGCATTACCCGGTTTACCCGGCAGGAAGGCCTGGCCTCAAACGCAGTGCGCAGCCTTGTTGAAGCCCCCAATGGGCGGTTGTGGGTGGGTACAGATGCCGGCCTGAATTTAATTGTTGGCCAGGGTATTGCCCGGCAGTATACCATAGCGCACGGCCTGCCGCATAATTTTATTAATTCACTTTCTGTAGATCAGAACGGAAGCTTGTGGGTGGGTACAGACGGTGGGCTTACCCGCATGCGGGGCACCCTTGAGGCCCCCGCCTTTGAGCAGGTACCCCAGGCCATGGCCATTGCAGATAAAACTATTCAGTGCCATATGCAGGATGCCTTTGGCAATACCTGGCTGGGTAGCTACCGCAACGGCCTTTACCGCCTTAAAAATGGTAAGTTTACCAATTATGGGGTGTGGGAAGGCCTGCCACATGAGGTGGTAAATGTTGTACATCAGGAGGCCGACCATGCCCTGGTAGGCACTGACTTTGGGCTGGCCAGCATTGCCAACGGCC
>CAZXTW010000764.1:0-3543 GCA_964643525.1 uncultured Roseivirgaceae bacterium | reverse complement strand
TAGGCAATATTATAAGGGTTCATAGCCCTTGGGTACAGCGCGCCAAACGTCTGGTAATCGCCCAGCAGCATGGGCACATTGCTCTTGCCCAGCACAATGGCCCCAGCCTTCTGCAGGCGTTGTACGGCCAGGGCCGTACGCGTGCTGCGGTGCCCTTTTAACCGCACAAAATTTACAGTGGTGGGCAGCCCATCTACCTCAAAGCTTTCTTTAACTGTAATAGGCACCCCTAACAGGGGCTGGTTGTTCTCGCCTTCGGCCAGCAGCTCATCAGCCTTTTGGGCCTCTACCAGGGCCTCTTCAGCACGCAAATGCACCAGCGCGTTTAGCTTGTTGTTGTGTGTATTAATATGGGCCAGGTGGGCCTTAACCAATGCTACTGAAGTGGTTTTGCCTGCCCGCAGGGCAGCCGCCATTTCAGTCATTGGCATATACAATGGTTCAGTACTCATATCTTCGTATTACTTGGTGTTAGGCAACCCATGAAAATAACCGGGTAATTACTATTCCAATTTTTGTAACCAACAGGTATAGCTTGCTGCTTGTAAACCTCACTTGCTGTACTAACCCCTGCAAAAACACAGCTGGTTGCGCTGTTGGCTTGCTTTATAGAAAGGTATAAGAGAGCCACCTTATAAACAAATAAAACCACAGTTAACCACCAGTAACAGGCCAATAGTCATTACAACCAGGCATTGCAGTAACCACATTTTGTATGGCCCAACAAAGCTTACCTTTTGTACAGGCCAATGGCCATTTGCAGCAGGTGGTGGTAGGGCATAATTTCAACCGGTTTCCATAACTGGTGTTTTACAGTCAGGCCTTCCATTAATTGCAGGGTTTTGGCGGGCAGGGCATCTGGCGCAAACTGCGCACGCACCAGCCGTGTAAACACCCGCCAAAAGGCCTGCAGGCGTGCATCATTATGGTGCTTCAGGTGCCGCTGGTAATACGTTTTCAGGTTATTGGCCTCATAAAACAAATCAGTATGGTCTTTAATATGCATCATTAAAATACGCACCACAAAATAAAGCAGGTTATAGCCCTGCTTGTCTTTTCTTAGGGGCTGGCACACCTCGCTAAGGGCGTTTAGTGTAAAGGCCCCTTCAAACCAGGGGGTATACTTCTTAATGGCCTTCTTTTCATTCTGGCAGGTAAAAATCAGGTACAGCAATGCCTCTCGCAGCTTCCAGGCGGCTTTGTCGTATGCATCCAGCCAGGCGTACTGTTCAGTTTGCGTTACTTCCTGGCCAACCTCTGCAGCCAGGTGGTAGTGCCCCTCGCGCAGCAGCACATCAAAATGCAGCTCCTGCACCTTAAACTTATTAAACGCCCGGTAGTCGGCCATTTGCAGGGCTTTGTGCAGGTACTTTCTGGCCTGCCGGGCATCGCCCACCTTCATAAAAAAAGCTGCATGGTCGGTTACAATCTCAAGTGCCAGCTGGTCATCCTTAATATAGGGGTATTCACTGGCCAACGTTACCTTGCTGTCAATGGCACGGCGGTGGCGGTCTGGCACATCAGCATAATCATAATAAATAATGGCAATGCGGTGCCACGTAAGCTGCAACAACGGGTTGGCATTACCGGCCAGCCACACCTTTACCTGTGCTTCAAAGCTATGAGCCATATCACGCACCTGTGCCGTATGCGCTATTGAAAACTTCACTTTGCTTTCTAACACCTGCCACAGGCCCAGGGCCTGATTTTCCTGTTGCAGGCAGGCGCCCCATTTGGTTACCTGCTCGTGGTAGTCGGCCGTTTCAGCAGGGTAACCCTTCAGGTAATACACCTGCCGCAGCAGGCAGGCACTGGCATACAGCAGGTCGGTAATCTGGTAACGCTCGGCCGTTTGCCACACCTTCAGTACAATCTTTTCTGCATTGTGGTACACATTCTTCACCAGCAACTTTTCGGCAATAATCAACTCCCGTTGGCACTTAAACCGCTGCCGGTGGTAATTGTGCCAGCCTTTATCGGCACTTTCAGCCACCAGCAAAAGGTCTATCACATGGTCAATCAGGTTCTTCTTCAGCATCATAAACTTCTTCTCTTTGGGCGAGCAGTCGTAAATAAGCCGGGCCGCTTCTTCGTCAGTCCTGATTTTGCCTGCGGTTACCGCATCAAACAATTGCCTGGTTTTTGATTTTCGGGGTAGGTAATCATTCAGCACCTTTTGGGGCAGGGGTTCAAGAATATAGGCCAGTTCCAGTACTAAATCCATCAGTGGGGTGCCAATTTCCTCAGGCGCAACAACAAATCTTAATTTACCAACACAGTTTCTGTGTACCAAATAAAATCAACCATGTGAACTTAACCTAAAGTTCATGTAATGTAATTATAAAGCCGCTTTATTATTACCCAATAATGGCTCATACGTACTATTTAAGGCATAATACCTTTTAAAAAAACATACCCTGCAAGGCCCCCTCTGGCTTGCTTACATAGGTTGGGCAGGTGCCTTTAATACAAATTTATGCCTTGTGCTGCCCTAAATTGCTGTTTTACTACAGCACTTAAAGTGTAGCAGCATGCCTTGCTGGCACACCCTATATTGGTGCCTGTAAATTAAATCAGGTTTCAACAACACCCTTAACAATGACAAAGCGCTTTACTATTTTACGATTTGCCCTGTTACTAACCGTGCAGCTGTTTGTGGCTGTACTGGTGGTGGCCCAGCCCACCCCGCCTACCAACCTTGAAGGCGAAAGCCTTAAATCATGGCTGCGCACCAACTGGTACAACGGCTACCACACCCAACTGGGCTATACCAGTGCCCGCCGCTATATGTACAACTACATTGACAATGAAAGCAATACCATTTATGGGGTATACAGTGGTTATGCCAAAAGCTGGACCTACGGCGGCACTGGCACCAATCCTGACCCCATTAACTGCGAGCACACCGTGCCCCAGAGCTTTTTTGGCCAGGCCGAGCCCATGAAGTCTGACATCCACCACCTGTTTCCTACCTATAAAAACTGGAACAGCACCCGCCAGAACTACCCCTTTGCTGATATTCCTGACAACCAAACCACCAAGTGGATGTACCTGACCAGCAGCCAAAGCAGCACACCCACCAGCAATATTGATTTGTACAGCGAGTATGCCAACCAACAGTTTGAGCCCCGTGAAGACCATAAAGGCAACGTGGCCCGTGCCGTGTTTTACTTTTATACCATGTACCCCACACAGGCCGGCAGCATTACCGCCTGTGGCGACCCCGCCACCCTGTACCAGTGGCACATTAACGACCCGGTAGATACTGAAGAGGCCCAGCGCAACAATGAAATTGCCCAGTACCAGGGCAACAAAAACCCCTTTGTAAGCTACCCCAGCCTGGTGGCGCTGGCATGGGGCTTTGAGCCTGCAGATGGCGGCACTGACCCTGGCACCGACCCTGGTACCGACCCCGGCACTGGCAGCGGAGGTGATATTACTGACCTGTTTATTTCTGAATACATCGAGGGCTCATCATACAACAAAGCCATCGAGATAGCCAACCTAACTGGCAGCAGCGTAGACCTGAGTGCTTACAGCCTG
>CAZXTW010000763.1:0-3558 GCA_964643525.1 uncultured Roseivirgaceae bacterium | reverse complement strand
GCCTGTTTCTGTTGATGGCACATTAATGTAAGCATGCCTATGCCATACAACACATGGTTGCCAAATTGAAGTATGAACCTATATTCACTAATAACTGCCACAATTTAACTCAATGAATACCTTACAAATTCTTAACTGTTTAATTGATTAATACTATGAAAAAACCATTAATGAAACTCACTAGCTTGCGCGTAAGCAGCTTTATTACTGAATTGAACAATGCCAATGGCCTGCATGGCGGTAGCCAGAATACCAATGGAGAAGGCGGATACAGCTACTTAAAAACGTTTTGCTGTTCAATTAGTAGCCAGAATGGCTCAAGCCAGGATGACCCCAATGGGGGGTGTGTGATGCCAGTAGGTGGTGGCCAGCAGCTAAATTAAGCACCGGCAGGTGGCAACACCGGGTACTAAAATTTTATGCCAATTGGAGGCTATGAATAAACAATGTTTAACACCTTATACTTGTGCCCCAAGGCGCAAACCCTTGGTGTAAAAACTTGTACCCTCAATAGAAAAAATACTATTCTAAACTTCAATTGGCAAAACCCTCTGTTCAGGCAAAAATGTCTAACAAATACTCAACTGTTTAACGAATTGTATCATGAAAAACCCACTGATAAAACTCACTGAGTTGCGCGTAAGTAGCTTTATTACAGAATTGAATAATACAAAAACAGTAAAAGGAGGGAGCCATGTAGTAACACATGCTGTGGCAACCAACTGCTGTGATACCACCAGTGGTGGTGGTTCAAGTGCAGGCGACCCCAATGGCTGCCCAGCACCAGTAAGTGAAGAAAAGCAACTTACTGGCAGGTAATGGCAGCCTTGCTTAGTATCAATGTATAATTCTGTAATAATTAGTAACCATGAAAAAGCAAAAATTCACACTTGCATCATTAAAAGTACAAAGTTTTATAACCGAACTGCCCCAATACTGGTTAATTCATGGAGGCCCAAATGGTGGCAACAGCATTTACAACAATGCCACCGTACAGTGCCCATCTGTGCCAAGCGGGAGCCTGGGTGGCTCGAGCGGTGGTGACCCCAACGGGTGCCCCGAACGTTGCCCACTGAATACTACCTTGAACAGGACCTGTTAGTATTGGTTACTTGACTTACTGAAATTCTGGTAACTCAAAGCTTTTTGCTTGGCTGTTAAGACATGATAGACAATGTATTACAGTAGAATAAACCAAGCAAGAACATGCAAACGTCAAAATTAAAACTTACGCAATTGCGCTTACAGAGCTTTGTAACCAGTATTGATTCAGCCCATATCATAAGAGGAGGGGCACCCGCACTGAACGACTCTGTTAAAAAAGAGTGTGAAGAATCTGTAGTAGTTAAATGCCCTACAGAGCCAGAAAACAGTGTGGGTGGTGGTAGCGACACTGGCGACCCAAATGGTGATGCGCCCGTAAGCTACAACTGTGGTTAGGCCTTAATTTCACATAACACTACTATTTATACAGCAAGCCCCAAATTACCGGGGCTTGTTTTTTAAAACACCACACCAGAAGCTGCTTTACCACTTTTACCTTTCTTTAACCCTGAATAAGCCCCCAATGATTTATTCAGGAATGAACTTATTTGTGGGCTTACACCACCACCCGTGGTATTTTTAGGGGCACAACCAGGCCCTGCCATCATGAAATATGCATTGTAGCCCTGTAACAACTATTACCCGGCTGGCAGTGCATCACATTTCACTACACAACTTTATACACAATGTTTTTATATATTGTGCCTATGAAAAGTATTATGCTTTTTTTGTTATTAGGGGCCTTTAGTTTGGTTGCTTTTGCCAGGCAAAACAATGTTGAATACGGCAAACCCTATATTACCAACTATGGGTCGGCTGAGTTTGGCTCATTGCCAGCCAACTGGGGTGTGGCACAGGCCAATAATGGCCTGATGTATTTTGCCAACCGGGGTGATTTATTAGAATTTGATGAGTACACCTGGCGGGGCATTCATATACAGCCTTTTACGCCCATCAGGTCAGTAGCCAAAGGCCGTGACGGTACGCTGTATGTAGGTAGCTCAGGCGATTTTGGCCAGCTGGTGGTTGGCCCACAAGGTACGCTTACCTACCAATCATTAAGTGATGCGCTTGACAGTGCCTGGCAGTTTTTTACTGATGTATGGCGCATTCATACCACCAGCCAGGCCGTTTACTTTCAGGCCTCGCAACGCATATTCAGGCTGGCCAATGGCCAATGGCACAGCTGGGCACCTAACGGGGGGGCATCAAGCTTTCATATGAGCTTTATGGTGCGCGATACCCTGTATACCAGGCTACGCAATACAGGCCTGTTAATGCAGGTGGGTGATACCCTGCAATTACTGCCTGGCGGCGAAAGGTTTGCGCAAGAGCTGGTATATGTTATGCTGCCCCACCCCCAGGGCATATTAATAGGCACCAGAAGCCAGGGTATGTGGCTGTACAATACCAGCACCCGGCAATACACCCAGTTGGCCCCAGAATTAACAACTGCATTTAATCTGGCCATGGCTTACCATGGAGCCAGGTTGCACAATGGCCTTTATGCCATAGCTACTTTGCAAGACGGCCTTTGGATTATTGATGACCAGGGCCAACAAGTGAAGCATTATACCCAGGCCGATGGCCTGAACAGCAACGATATTAAGTATGTATTTGAAGATGCCCAACACAACCTGTGGTTAGGTACGGCTAAGGGCGTTAGCTACCTGCAAATTAACACCCCCGTACGGTATTGGGATGAATCACTGGGCGTAACCAGTGCTGTACAAGACCTGGTTAGGGTGCGCGATACTCTGTATGCAGCCACAAGTTATGGAGTAAGCAGGTTAGCGAATAACTACTTTGAGCCCATAAAAGGCATCACAACCCAGTGCCGCAACTTAATACCCACAGCGCATTTTAATGCCGGGCCCAATAGCCTGCTGGCTGCTGGTACAGGCGGTATACACCTGGTTACTGGTAATGAAGGGCAGAAGGTTTACAACTCGCACGAGCATATTAACCGCATGGTGCGCTTTTCTGAAGGGCGTGCCATTGCCGGCACCTGGGGTGGTGTGCTGTTGGAGGTGAGCTATAAGAACCAACAATGGCACTTTGATACCCTGCTGGCCGATATTGGAGACAGGGTGCACACCATTGCTGTAGTGAATGACAATACCTTTTGGGTTTCGACCGGCAAAAGTGGGCTATACAAGGTTACCCTGGCCAATGGCCAGGCCCCGACTGTTAAAAGCTATAGAGCTGAGTCTGGCTTAACCATGTTGCGTGAAAACGATCTGTACGTAGTTAATGGGCAATTATACGCCAATGCCAATAAATATATGTACCGTTATGACCCTAAGAAAGATGCCTTTGTACCCTCAACTTTGCTTACCGAGTTTGTAAAAGAAGGCGATGAGGGGGTGTTTTCACTGAAGGAAGATTCAACCGGGCGGCGGTGGATATACACGGCTGATACTGACTATGACTACCGCCTCAAGGTTATTGAGCCAACAGGCGGAGGTAGCTACCAGCTAACCGGCCACCCTTTTCAGCAAATATCGCCCATAT
>CAZXTW010000762.1:0-3565 GCA_964643525.1 uncultured Roseivirgaceae bacterium | reverse complement strand
GCCCCCCACCAACAGGTGGGCCTGGGTGTAATAATAGATGGCACTGTCATACAAGGCAAAGTTATTGGGGTAATGAAAAAAGAAGCCTGCATTGTACAGGCTTTCAAACCACATTAAAGTATCGTACCGTTGCTGTGCCAGCAGGGTCACTTGCCGGGCCAGTTGCACGGCACTGTCAACTTGGTTTTTAAACAGGTATGATTTGGCCATGGCCAGTGTGGCCATGGCAACTTCTTTTGGGGCATAAGGTGCACTGCACTGGCGCAGCAGGGCAATGCCTTTTTGAAATTGGGCAATGGCCAGCTCATGCTCAAGGCTCATATACTCTTGCACGGCATACGCTTTTTCAAGCTGCACCATGGCTTGGGTACAAGGCTGGGTGCATAGGGCCAATACAGAATCGGCCATGGCCATTTTTTCTGCTTCGGTGTAGTGCGTGCTGTAAAGCAGCTCGTTAATTGCGCTTACGGTATCGTTCTGGTAGGGGTCATTGGCCTGTGCCCTGGCAGTTGCCGGGGCCAGGGCAAGTAGCACCAACAGCCAGCCCCAACTTACCTGTAGCCGGTTTTTTACAGCCATTCATTGCGACTCAATAGGTGGTTTTGTTACTCAAACTGCACCATCAGGGTGGTACCCCTGGCCGAGGTGGCGCACAGTTCCATATGGCTGTTTAATTTACGCAAAAAATCCATACAAAGCTTTAAGCCCAGGCCTGTACCGGTTTCAATTTGTTTATCAGCCCGGGCTATGTCATTGGTGTTATCAGTACCCCCTTTTAACAGGGCGTTCCATATGTCTGCTTTTATGCCATTGCCTGTGTCGCTAATAAATATATTGGTTTGTTGGCCGCTTATTGCGGCAGTAAACCTGATTTGCCCCCCGTTTGGGGTAAACTTAACGGCATTGTTCAGCAGGTTGCGGAACACAAAATCGGCCATGTTGGGGTCGGTATATAAAGTACATCTGGCAGGCACCTGGTTTTGCACGTCAATGTCTTTCATTTTAATAAGTGAGCCATACAGGGTTATGTTTTTCTCAATGATGTCACTAATCAACACCTGTTGTTTGTTAACCTGAATGCCCTCTTGCTGGTTTAATGACCAGGTAAGCAGGTTGTGGGTAAGCTGGTTCAGCTTGTTGAGCTCAAGCAGCATTTCGTCAGTATAGGTGCTGAGCTGGCGTTGCGTCATGCTGATGGCTTGTTGCGAAAATATGGTAAAGAAGGTTTGCAGGTTAACAAGGGGGCTTTTCAGGTCATGGGCAATGATAGAAAAAAAGCGGTCGCGTGTTTTGATGAGGCCGCTTAACTGGCCATTGGCGCGGCGCAGTTTTGAATACAGCCACAAGGCTGCCCCCAACCCCACAAGGCATACCAGCACCAGGGCGGCCAAAAATGCCATGCGGCTGTTGGTTTTGCTTAGCTCAAGGGCTTTGATGCGGTTGCTTAATGAGAGTTGCTCAATCTCCTGATCTTTAATGGTGGCCTCGTATTGTTCCATCAGCTCAATGCTATGGCTGGCCACCCTTGCCTGGTAGGTGCTGTCGTTGTGGTGGGCTTGTTGTATTGATTTTTGAAATGCCTGCTGCATGTAATACAAGGCTGAATCGGCCCTGCCCATAGCGTTGTGGCATAGTGACATGGCGTTATAAGCTTCCATATCTCTAGTAAAATCGCCTGGCAAGGGCACTTGCAGGCTGTTACGCAAATGCACCAGGGCCTGGGCGTATTGCCTTCTTTTGTATTGTATGGCCCCACTGGCCAGTAATATGCTTTTGTAGTAGTAATTGTCGTGCCGTTCAATGTACTGCAATGCCTGCTGCATGTACTGGTGGGCACTGTCAAGGTGGCCAGCATGTTGCAATTGGTTACCCAGCAAAAAGCTGGGTACGGCAATGTATTGTGGGTTGTTGAGCTGTTTGGCCAGCGCAATGGCTTCTTGAAAAAAGTACATGGCCGAGTCTGTTTGGCCCTGCTGTAGCAGCAGCGAGCCCATCTCTTGCGTAATTTGGGGGATGTCTCTATACATGCCATTGGCTTTGCTGGTCTGGTAAGCCTCATGCAGGTAGCCACCCACTTTGGCCGTGTTGCCAATTAACATATTGACTACCGCCATGGCATGGGCTGCTTTGAAATAATAGTAGGGGTTGTTCAGGTATACCCTGGCCAGCCCATAGGCTTTGGCTACATAATAGGTGGCACTGTCGTTTACCTGATTTTGGTTAATATACAGATGGTAAAAGCCCATTTTGTAATAGCTTTCAATCAGGGCCGTGGTGTCGTGCCGGGTAATGGCCTGGGTTAGCACGTGCCTGTACAATGCCTGGGCAGTATCGGGCTGGTTGTTGTATAGCAGCAGCTCTGCCATATCGCTCAGGGCCAGCCTGATTTTGGTTGGGGCACCGGGCTGCTGGCATTGGCGCAGCAGGGCAATGCCATCAGTAATTAAAGTGGCCACGGTAGTGTCATACACCCCATTGTAGGCATAGTTCATGGCCAGGGCGTAGTGCGCCTGCCGGGTTTTGATGCCTCCCACCTGGCAAGGCTCAGTGGCCAGGCGGGCGGCTGAGTCCAACAGGGCCAGCACCTCAGCCTCTGGCAGCAGGTTGGCCTGTTGTTCTATTTGCTGCAGCAAGGCGGGCAATGCCTTGTTGCCTGGCTGGCCAGTTTTAGTTTGTGCCATAGCAACCTGGCCTGGCCCGCACAGCAGTAGCAATAACATGGTGAGTTGTTTCATAGCTGGTTTGTTTCAGGCCATCACTGTTTTATAAGTTTTTTATAGACCGTTTGGCCGTTTCTGGTAATTTTGAGCCAGTACACGCCCTTACGCAATGTGGCTATGTTAATGAGGTAGTTATTTTGGATGTTGTGGTACTGCTGGCGCAGGCACCGGTGCCCCTGCAGGTTGTATACCTCTAATACAGTTGTGGTAGCTTGGCCCAGGTTGGCCACCGCTTCAATACTTACCTGTAACTGGTGGGTGGCTGGGTTGGGGTACAGGTTAACATGAGCAGGTAGCAGGGCCTGTGTTTCTTCTGCCACAGGCAGCTGAGAGAAGAATACTACCTCTTCCAGGGTGGTAAACTGCACGCTGGGGCCCGTTAATTGTGTGCCATCCTGACATATGCTGTATATCGTTGCCACGTAGGCAGTGCTTTTGGTAAGGTTGGTCACATATTTTTCGCGCGCGGTATTTTCTATTACCTCACTAAACACCTGGCTGTTGTCTTCCACCTGATACACCTGCAGTAAAAACTGTGCTGGCGTCCCCCCCTCTAACTGCCACCTGATGGTATAATCTGTTACACCGCTATATTGCGGCACCGCCGCTGAAATGCGTTCTGGCACGGCACATTTTGCGGTGGTAAATGGGTAGATTTGTGTAGGAATAGTTGCTCCGTTGGGGCAGTTCATGTTAAATACCACCTCATAGTTGGTGTTGGGCAGCACGCAGCACTGGCCGGAGGTCGTCAACGGCTGTGCGTCGGGTGTCGTCCTTGGCACGGGCACGCAAGAGTTGGTGCGTAGGAGCAGAAAGTGATCGTTGCTAGCGACTGATGAGCCGAA
>CAZXTW010000761.1:0-3565 GCA_964643525.1 uncultured Roseivirgaceae bacterium | reverse complement strand
TACATACAGCGTGCCCGAAGGGGGTGAGCGCAATACGGCCGACCAGGTGCACAGTTTTACGGTGGGCAGTTGCAGCGGCACGCGCCGGGCGCGGGTGCCGGTGGCAGGCAGTGGCCTGCAGGTATGGCCCAACCCAACCAGTGGCATATTACAGGTGGCTGGTGTGGCCCAGGGCACCCAGGTAAGCCTGATTAGTGCCACCGGGCAGGTGGTGTACCAACAGCCGTACCAGGGGCAACCCTTAGATGTTACTGGCCTGCCCAAAGGGGTATACCTGTTGCAGGCCGGTACAGCTACCCGCCGGGTGGTGGTTGAGTAAAAGTAGATTAATAATAGTGTGCTGGTGCGAGCCTGGAGGCTCAACAAGGTTTGGCACAAGCTTGGAAGCTTGCGCCAGCAAGGCGATGCCAGCAAGCAATGACGTAAATGTTACATAATGATTAGAGGCGCAGCAATGCGCCTCTTATTTTTTATTACGGCGCAGTTTACTAAAGGCCGGTAAAGCTATTATTAACACAATGGGCACCACCCAGTAGGGGAAGTTGGACTTTTTAGAAAGGGGGGCCATGTTGCCTACCGGTATAATGCCCGCCCAGTAAAACGGGTGGGCATACTGGTTGTTGAGCTGCTCAGAGGCCAGAAACTGCTGCTGGGCGGTGTGCAGGGCGGCATCTTTGCGCATGCCCTGCTTCAGGTTTTGGTAAAAGGCCGTAATAATGTCTGACGTGCTGCGGTCGTCTACACTCCACAGGGTGGTAATGATGCTTTTGCTGCCCGCATAAGTAAAGCCCTGTGCCAGGCTGGCAATGCCCTCGCCGGTATACAGCTTGCCAAAGCCCGTTTCGCAGGCGCTCAGCACCACCATATCGGCCTTAAGGCGCAGGTTATAAATATCTGCCAGATACAAAAAGGGGTCGGTCAGGGCGGTGTCGCCGGTAAAGGCTACGAACGAGAGCTTGGGGTACAGGTTGTTGGCTTTGGCGTGGCTAGAAATGTGCAGCACGCGGTAGTTGGGGGCGTTGGCCAGAAAGTTTTCTTTGGTGGCCTGCTGGGCCACAAAGCCCTGCCCGCCCATGGTATTGACTACGCTGTTTACCTCAGTGGCATTGAATTGCAGGGGGTACAGCCCGGTGCGGCGCTTGCCCTCAATGCTTTGGTAGCCGCCATAATCTTTAAAAGAAGGGGCAAAGGCCAGCAGGCTGTTTTTGGGTGGGGCATGGTGGGTGCTGGCCGTAGCAGGCAGCAGGCTGGCCGAGTAGGCATAGCTAATGGCATGCTGCTGCAACAGGTATGGGTGTGTTTTAAATTGAAGTGGGTTGGCCGGCTGGCTGGTAAGCAATATGTTAAAAGGTATAAAGCCCAGCTCAGCATCTGGCACCACCATCAGGTTTTTGGTTAGGGCGCCGGTACTGGCCAGTGGGGCAAACAGCTTGTTGTGCAGCTGCACGGCCATGTTTACATATTGCAGGGCCTTTTGCTGGTACAGGCTGTCGGTGCGCGCATCCATTTCAGTAAAAAAATAATCGTACAGGCCGTTGCGCATTTGGGCCACCCACTGGGCCAGGGCAAAATCACGGGGCAGCTGCAGCCATTGCAGCTGTTGTTGGTTAATCACAAAGGCATAAATGTTGCGCTCGCCCACAAAATACTCTACCAGGGCATGGTGGGCATCGGGCAGGTGCTGTTGTATTTCAGCCACGGTTACCATGTCAATATCATACTTAAGCTGGTAGTAGGCTGGGTTTTGCGTTTCAAATACCTGAATCACTGAATCGTACGCCAGGCGGTACTGGTTCAGCTGGTGGCCCCAGCTGGCCAGGCTGGCCGAGTCGTTGCGCTGGCGGGCCTTAAGCAGCTGCTTTTCGGCGTGGGTCAGTTTATTTTTCAGGGCGCGCTCCTGGTTAATCAGGGGCTGGGGTATGCCCCCAAACTGTCGGGCACCGGTTTCGTTCAGTGCCTGCAGCATCATGTAGGCCCGGCTTTTTTCTGATACGCCAAAGGCCCTTTTGTGGTGGCCGGCATTGGGCTGTGCCTGGTGCAGCAGCCAGGCGGCCTCAATGCTGCCCTCGTATACTGAGCGCCTGCTGGCAGAGAGCGACCGCTTGGCGCCAGGGCTTATGTTGCGTGAGCGCAGCTGGTCAATCATGCCCAGCGCCAACCGGTAGGTGCTGTTGGCCGCGGCCAGGTACTGCGGGGTTTGGTAGGTATAATAGGCCTGCAGCAGGGCATAGCCCTTTTTATCCAACCGCACCAGCAGCTCTATTTGTGAGCTGGCATCGGCCGGGCTGGGGTTGGTGGCATAGCTGGTGTCACGAAAGGTGTGGCACAGCGCTACAATGCTTTGCTGGTAGCGGGCCAGGGCCTGATGCCACTGGCCGGCATCAAGGTGCAGGTTGCCCAGCTTTTCGTGGCTTGACGAGAGGGCCGTGCTGGGTATAGAATAAATGCGGTTGCGCAAATCAAGCCCTTTATTAAGGTATTGCCAGCTCTGGGTGGTATCGCCCAGTTTATAATAGGCCTTGCCCAGGTCGTGGTACAGGCGGGCGGTGGTTTTGCTGGTGTGGCCGCCCAGCTGGTACTGTATGGCCAGGGCTCGGTTCAGGTAATTGATTTTGATGGGGTGCTGGCCCATATCACCATAGCACGAGCCAATGGTCCACAGGCTCAGGGCATAGCCCTTTGAAACAGTATCGGCCAGCTTGG
Source organism: uncultured Roseivirgaceae bacterium (assembly GCA_964643525.1). Lineage (GTDB taxonomy): Bacteria > Bacteroidota > Bacteroidia > Cytophagales > Cyclobacteriaceae > CAZXTW01. The sequence goes on along the minus strand of CAZXTW010000761.1, from coordinate 862 downwards.
CCTGGCGCAGGGCCAGGTTTTTCTGGTAGTAGCTCAGGGCCTTATCAAGCTCAAACTTATGGTGGTAGCACGAGCCAATATTGCTGTACATGGTGGCAATAAAATCGTGGCTGGGGCCCAGGGTATCTAAAAAAGCCTCCAAGGCCTGCTGGTGGTATACCAATTCTTTGTCAATATCGCCCTGCAGGCCATGGTAACGGGCATAGGTAGAGTAAGAAGAGCCCTTTTGAAATGCCGTTTGGCTGTGCTTAAGGGCCAACAGGCAGGCCTGCTGGGCAGAGTCGTACTCGGCCAGCTCAAAATAGCAGATGGCCTTCAGGTTGGCAGCCGAAACGTAAAAGCCCCGGTGCCGGGTGGGGTTGCCCATGGCCAGCAGCTGGTTAAGCACCTGTAGCGATTGCTCGTATTTAGAACTGTAGTACAACCCCTCGGCAGTGGTTTCTAACTGCTGGAGGGCCTGCCAGGTGGTGTCATTGGTGTTTTGGGCCTGTGTGGCAGTGCTAAGCAGGGTGGCGAGTGTAAAGAAGATGCTGAATAAAAAGGTATGGTTAAGGTACTGCGGTTGAAACAAGGTCATAAGGCGCTGTATTATAATAGCACAACAAAGGTTATAGCACTGTTGACGAATTTTGGAAACCCCGATTAACGCCTTTGCCAGCAAATGAATTGGCAAACAAGGCAACCAGGGTACGTTACCGCTAAAGTAGGGTATTAAGGCGGTACGTTTTATAAAGGTAAAAAAAATGCGTGAAGGGCAATAGCCCGCAGCAGTGCAATGATTTATTGACACCAGGTTGTTGGCACCTGCTTAAAATATAGCAAAGGCCCAAAGCCCAAAGCCCACCATGGCTTTGGGGCTTTG
>CAZXTW010000760.1:0-3567 GCA_964643525.1 uncultured Roseivirgaceae bacterium | reverse complement strand
GACCAGGTACGGGCTATTTCATTACGGGGTGCAGCAAAGCGCGCTTCGCCAGCAGTACCATTGGCCGCCTGCATATCACCCTGCACCAAAAAGCTGAAGTTATCCCACACAACCAGCGCAACGCCAGAGTTGTTGTTTTTACTGGCCGAGGTGCCAGGGCTGCCCGTATCAATACTGGGCGTGCCATTGGCCCTTATAAAGCCACTGCTGGCCACCGTTTTGAGCATAATGGCATCGGCATCATTGGTATGGCCACCCAAAACCACGTCGGTTTGGGTATCCCAGTTAATGAAATCCAGCGTGTTGGGGTAATCTGTTTCAATGCTCATTAAAAAGTCGTTCTGCTCAATAATGGGGCCATCTTGCGGCAGGTAAAACTTCAGTTTACCTTCAGTTGTAGTGGCCACATCATTGCCGGGGTATAGTGAGTTGGCATCGCCACTATTGGTACACCGTAGCTCTAAAAGGCCCCGAATGCCACCTTCTGAACGCAGCCCACCCCAGTGGTCTCTATCTACATGGGTTACAAATACATGGTCAAGCTGGCCACCGGCCTGGCCAATAATCACTTCGGCAATGGCCTGGCCATCGGCACTGTTGTCGCCAGCATCAATCAAAGTAGAGCTCTTTACCTCGCCGTTGCTTTCATCTTTTACCACCACCAGTGTGGCATGGCCCAGCGAGATTTTGATCTGGTAAATCTCAAGGCGCAGGTCTAATTCATTCTGGGCAAACAATTGCAGCCCAACCAGCATCAAGCTGAGTAATATTAAACAGGTTTTTTTCATGGTTTTATGCGTTAGGGTACAACCATTAGTCCTGTTTTGCGGCAAGCTTAGCCTCTAACTGGGCAATGCGCTTTTCCTGCTCAAGAATATAAAGGGTCAGCTCTTCTACCTTTTGCAGCAGGGTGGCATCCATCTTATACAGGTCAATGCCATTTTCAGCTACCTCTTTGGCACTGGGTACTTCGGGCAGGTGGTGGTTGGCATCTATAAAAGCCTGCACTTCTGCCAGGGGGCGCAGCTCATAATCAGCATCAAATACAAAATCAGACCAGGTATCATATGAGGCTGGGTCAGGGCTAATGCCAATTTTGGTTGCCGCAAGGTTGCCATGAAAGTTGGCTCTGTGGTACACAGTCAGTAAATCACTTGACTCTTCCTTGGCCTCCCCAATAATTACATCTTTGCTATGCACCCTGAGGGTGTGCTTGTCTTTTTCACCAATATTTACATCATGCTTCAGGTCAGATTGGCCCACTACCTCAAAGTTGGCATGGCCTGCATGCCCAAACCAACCTGTGTTTCCGTGACCCACACGGACAGTAGGCACCTCATTAACAAGTGGAATGCTATTGGCACCAGTAGGGATATCTACTTTAAACACCCACGACTTTTCATCTAAATCAGCAATTGTTTCACCCTCAAACTCTGAAATGGTAGTCCATTTTCTCACATAAAAGTTGCCGTGTGCGTTAAAGCTGGTACTACCCTTATGGCTACCCACGTTTACCTCTCTGAACTCTGGAGATACCTTTGCCGCCAGCACCTCACCTGAAAAGCCACTAACCACATGGCTTCTTGGTGCAACCAATAGCTCGCCATGGAAGGTAGACTCTGAATGCACATTAAGAGTTGTATTTGCGGGGTCAAGCCCTCCTGCAAGGTCAGAAATTATACTTGAAAATGGTAAAGCACTTGAGCCATTTCCTCCTATATTAACATCGCCAATCATATGTGTACCAAGCCCTCCTGAACCTTCGCCAGTAAGTGGGTTACCAATAACATAAGTACCTAACAGCGCTCCACCGCCTTCTGCACTGATTGCGCCTAAAAAGTTGGCCTCTCCAACAAAACTGGCGGCACCTTCAACGCCAAATGCCCCTGCTACATTAAAATAACTTGTATTGTGAAAATTACTGTTTTTAACTGTTTTGGTAGTTCCATCAGAAGCTGTTAAGGTACCACTTGAATTGATATTAAAGCCGTTGCCAATCTGGTTACCATTTATTAATAACTGGCCAGTCAACGCCAACTCACCACCGTTGGTATCGGTATAAGTTAACCTATTATCTGCCGGTGTTGTAATTCTCAGCGCTTCGGTACGAAGTGTACCATCTACCTTGGCGCTTCCGCCAACATGCAATACATTGCCAACGTCAAGCACAGACGTGCCTATGCCCACACTACCAGAGGTAATCATTGAATTGAATCGGGCATTCAGGTACTCCATATTTCTACCATCTATTACCGGAGCCCAACCAGCAGTATGGTATACTGAAAGGCCGCCACCATCATTGACAAAATACCCGGCACCAGATTGGCCACTGGCAAAAAACGCCTCATCGAACATCAGCAGCCCTTCTTTGGGAGTAGTAAAGTCATTAATTTCAGTATCAGATAGAATTAACCCGTAGCCTGGTTCTATCTGAATATTGCCACCAACATCAAGCGTTTCCTGTGCTACCTGCCGGCCAGTATTGATAGATACATTGCCGTCGTTATAGAAAAGATCATTATTGGTATGTAAGCTCCAACCGCCGTTAGAAAGCTGATTGACCATGGCAGGTGGCAATGTGCCAGTAAGATTGGCCGCATTGAGGTTGGTCAGGCCAGACCCCGAACCAATAAAGGTACTGGCCCTGGCCGTGCCGTTTACATCTAATGTATAAGTAGGCACAATGCTGCCGATCCCAACCTTACCGCCAGAGTTCATCAAGGTAATAAATTGGTTACCCGTAGGTGGGCCAGGTTCAAACTCAATCAGGTCAATATTCAATACAAACCCGCCAAGGCCTGTGGGGTGTCTTTTAAATTCCAGATTACTATCTTCCAGCCCCCCGTCATAGGTATAGTACACGCCAAGTTCATCCTTTGCGGTAATCGGACCCTGGGCAAACCCCTGATGGGCCAGCAATAAGACAAATACTATACAGAGTAGGGCTGCTTTGTAAGTTTTTTGGTAAACCTTCATAATAGTTAATTGTTTGGAGTTAATGAATGGGTGTAAATGGCATCAAGCGCAGGGCTTGAGAATTGACGTGGCCTCCAATTGGTAGCATGACCTGCACCAATGCCAGCCACACGGTTGGCAAATTGAGTAGTGTAGTTTTTTTCATGTTCATAGACTTTTCCAGTTAATGTTTTTGCGTAGGCGATTTTTTCGCCTTTGGATAAATAATGTTAAAAAGGGAGGTGCAATGCATCACTTCCAGAAACGGAGTGCTGCTTTCAAAAAAGGAGTTGTGCTTTCAAAACCGGCATAAGGCTTTCAAAACCGGAGGTAAGGGGGGCAAGTGGGGGTTACTCAATAGTAAGTTACCCTTCGGCAAGCAGAAGGGTGACGAGGCAGAGCAGGTAACTGCAAGTTAAAGTTTAAGTATACTGCACAAAGTAAGTACGGGGGTCTTTACCAAACCGGCTTTCATAATATTCTGAAAAGCGGGTGGCGTTTCTGATGCCTACTGAATAGGCCACTGCGGTCAGGTTATCGTAAGCCGCCGTTTCTAACAGCTGCCTGGCCTTTTGCAGGGCTACCTCACGCTGGTACTTTTTGGGCGAGAGG
>CAZXTW010000759.1:0-3567 GCA_964643525.1 uncultured Roseivirgaceae bacterium | reverse complement strand
TCAGAAAATGTAGGTTCGGCGTAGGTCCGCTATAGGTCCGCTCATCCTCCGCTCAAGGCCGCTTTTGTACTTTTGTAAGAGCCTGGCACAAGTTCAAGTTAAGCTCAACTAAAACCATTAGCTAGCGTGCGCCAGAGTTAAGTTTCAAACACTTTTTATTTCTTGGTAATACCCTTTGTGCGCATTAATATTGAATAGGTAAAATGCCAATACAAAACAGGCATTAACCAGTGCGTATGTTCCTATGGGTATTAACAGCAAGGGGTGTAGGCAGCAAACGGAACTTCCTACCTAAGCTACTATTGTGCAAACCATATGATACTGAATGAAAAGCATCAAAAGAAAATTATAACCATTTGGGAGGCGTACGTTGCGGCCAATCAAAAGGAACAAGCCGCCAATGGTAATAATTTTGGAGCCATTGACCATGACAGAAAAGTAGCTTCGGTTACCTTAAATGAGTACATCAACAGTTACCTGAAAGGTACAATAGACCTTGGCACTTTTAAAACCAATGTAGATAGCTTTAACAAGCAAAATAACCTTTGGGGCTTTACCTCAATAAAAGGGCAAATGTTTTTTAACCTACTGCTTAAAACGTGCCCCACAGAAGCAGCCGAAAAGAAACTTACAAAACTGGTTAAAAAATGCATAACACTACCTGAACACCTGCAAGAGGCTACCCATAAAATAGGCGTGCTGCACGAACATTGTGCTACTTTATATGAACAGGCCACCGATAAGCGTAAAGCACCGAACCCAAAGTCGATTAGCTACTTCTTGTCCTACTTTTGGCAAATTCAAAATGCCAATCAATGGCCAATCATGTACAGTTCAATGATTGCGTCATTTACAGACCTGGGCATTTGGGTAAACGAGCTTACACCAATGGCAGCGTTTGAGCATTTTTACAAGCTCAATGAAGCAATAAAGGAGTTGCTTGCTACGCACACAGGCAGAGAAATATCTAACTGGGATGCTGCGCATTGCTTTTGGAATTTTAGATCGGTTACAGCTTACCCTAAGAAGAAGGCCGCCAAGGCAAAAACTGAGCAGGAAGCACCCGGTAACACAATCAAAATAATTGACCAGAAGGTAGTGTATAAAGCTTCTTTTAACATATATGACTGGGTTTACCCTTCTGTAAGTAAAGTAGTAGAATTAGGCTCGGCTGGTAACAAACCTGCGGCAAGTAAAGGAGCAGACTTTGAAGAAGCTGTAGCCCATGTTTTTCAGCAATTAGGATTTGATGTAAACTTTTTAGGCCAGGGTAAAGGCAGAAACCCAGACGCCATAGCTACCTACCCTCAAGACCAGGTAGCATTTATTATTGACGCCAAGGCTTACTCAGACGGATACCACCTAGGGGTTGATGACCGGGCTTTCAGAGACTATATAAGAGACTGGTGCCCCAGGTTGAAGAACCAGGGCTTGTATAAAATTGCTTTTGTATTAGTGAGCAACTCTTTCAAAGCGCCACTGGATGAATTAGCCAAAGACCTGACCTGGAACACAGATATTAAGCGCTTCATTTTATTTGAAACTGAAGCCCTTGTACACTTATTGGCATTTAAAAATAAGCACAACTTAGAGTTGTCTCAGGTGGTTAATGACGTCATAAGCATAGGCGACCTGATTACAACACAAGCTATTATTCAAAAATTTGACGAGGTATAGCATTTGATAAGCCCCACATTAAGTAAACCGCTATGGTTATGATGGTTACCCTATGCATTGATAAGCCACGGCCAGGGTTTTGCCATAAAAGGCAATGGCATATTGGTGCATGCGGGTTTTGCCCTGCTGGCGCAGCTGTGTGGTGTATTGCTTGTTTTTGATCTGTTGCAGGGCTTCTGTTGCGGTGGCTTCAACTGCTTCTGGGCTGGCGGCCCGTTTAAACTCTAGCACATAGCCTTGTGCGTCATTGTCATCACGTGGTACAATCAGCATATCGGCCCGGCCCAGGCCCGTTTCGCGGTTGCTGCTTATCTGGTGGGTATCATGCAAATAAGCCACCAGCCCCAGCATAAACCCATGGTAAACCCGCTCGGGCTGCTGGCCTGCAAAATCAAAGTAACTAAAGGCCTCTATCACATAATGCTGCAATTGTGTGGCAAAAGCATTAGCCGCACCATGTAGCAACTCTTGTAACAGGTTGTGGCTGGTGTCAACACCTAACGGATCATTGAGGTAACTGCGGAATAAAGTATTATAAACCCTGGCTACTTCAACATTAGGTATGCTAAGCCTGTACCAGGTTTGGCTGTTATCAGTTCTGGCCAACTCAGCCTTGAGGTAACCGCTGAACAATAAAAAAGAAAACAGGGTGCTTTCATTGCCCCGCTCTAAATCAGAAAATACAGTATGCTCTGAAACAGGGCTTTCAACAGATATGCCCTGCACCAGCTGGTCTAACTTTTGTAACGCCCCGGCTGATGCCCTGTTGAACTGCTGGGCAATCAATTCATTACTGCTGGTATTTACCCAAAAGGGTTGAGGCCCCTCTTCTGCCTCGTCAATAAAACTTACTATGCTCCACGGGTTATAAATGGCAGTACCACCAAAGTTGTAGCCATTATACCATTGTTCTACCGGTTGGTAATGAGTAGATAAATTAAAATGGTTGAGCATAGCCTGTACTTCTGCATTGGTAAAGCCAAATTTATTATGGTAGGCCTTTTTTAACACAGTGGCGGTTTTCAGGTTGTTTAGCCCGCTAAACAAACTTTCTTTAGCCACCCGCAATATGCCAGTTACCACCCCTTTGGCCAGGTGGGCATTGTCTTTTAAAGCGGCCGAAAGCAGGTTGCGCAAGGTATTGCGCATAGGGTCATAATAGTTGTATTGGTAGGCCTCTATCAAAGGGCTGTCGTACTCATCAATGAGCATCACTACCTGCTTATTATAATGCCGGTGCAGCACTTCGCCCAGCATTTGCATGCTGCTTTCTAGCTGACTTAAATTGGCAGTTAAATTCAACAAGGCTTCAAGCTGGCCTTGTTCGTGGGGGTGTAAAACCCCTTCAGTAAGTAAATGCCTGTAGGGGGCACACATGTTGCCAATTGCCTTGGCCAGTTTATACTGCACTTGCTGCCAGCTTAGTGCCTTACAGTCTTTGAGGGTGAGGTACAGCACCGGGTACTGGCCGTGGTGTTGTGCCCAGGCTGGCGAGTGGGTAATGGCCAGCCCGTTGAACAGGTGGGCATTATCTTCAGCACAGTTAAAAAAATACCTGAGCATGCTCAGGTTAAGTGTTTTGCCAAAGCGGCGGGGGCGGGGCAAAAGAATAACACTGGCACTGTCATCCATCAGCTCTTCGGCAAGCAAAGTCTTATCAACATAATACCGCTGCTTTTGGCGCAGGTCTTTAAAGTCAGAAATACCAATGGGCAGTTTTGTCATAGCCATGCGTAAAAATAGCATATACTGTTGGCGTTGCCGCTTGCCTTTACATAAATAATTGCGCTGTTAACCCTTTTGGCTGCAACCGCATTGATGTTATTGTGCAGCCAATTGATAAGCCACGGCCAGGGTTTTGCCATAAAAGGCAATGGCATATTGGTGCAT
>CAZXTW010000758.1:0-3573 GCA_964643525.1 uncultured Roseivirgaceae bacterium | reverse complement strand
CGCCTTAAGAACCTTCACCGGGGCACTGAGATAGGGAAGCTAAGTGTATTATAATGGGGATAGTAAAATTAGTATTAAAAGACCTGATATTTCTTAAAATTATGAATTTTTGTTTGAACTATTTCCAGCAATAATTGGCCCAATCAAGCTGCAGCTCTTGACGTTGTGTTTGGAATGAAATGTGGCCTCCGTCCTGCTCAACAGCGGGTTTAATGTACTCTTCAAGCACTGACCTGATTTTGACGTTAATCTCTGACTCTTCAACCAGAGGCTGGTTGGCGGTGTCGTCACTTGCTTCTTCATCCAGCACAGGCTTTTCAGCTTCCAGGTATTGCTGTATAAAGTCTTTTACCTGTGCCTGTACAGCCTGCCAGGTTACTGCTTCATCTTTAGTAACTGTCACGAAGTTGCTCATGTAAAACACGCGTTTTACAAAGTCAAACTCTTCAAACAAAGCCTTGGCCAACGGGGCGTTGGTTGTACTTTCAATGGTAGGGAAGTCACGGCTTTCGCCCTCGGCCATAATCATAAAGTTCACTACAAACTTTAATGAATTGGGGTTGGGGTTGGCTTCCAGGTATATATTGATGTGGCGTTGGTACATCGCCTCGCGGTTGTATTGCTCCATAAGTACAAATAGTTTAAGCCCTAACGCATTGGCCAGGGCTGTGGTTCATTCATTGCAAAGTTAGGCTATTGGCCATGGCTTTACAATTGGTCAAAGGTCGGCTCTTTTACAGGTGTGGGTGGTTTTAGCTCACCCTCGCTACTGGCCACCAGGGTGGCCACGGTAGCATCGCCAGTAACGTTTACCATGGTGCGGCACATGTCAAGCGGGCGGTCAAGGGCAATGATCAGGGCCATACCGGCTACATCAACCCCAATGGTTTCAAGCACCACTACCAGCATAACCAGCCCGGCACTGGGCACCGCAGCAGCCCCTATTGATGAGAGGGTGGCTGTGAGTACAATGGCCAGCTGATCGGCCAGGGTTAACTCAACGCCAAAGGCCTGTGCAATAAATATGGCTGAAATGGCCTGGTGTATGCTGGTGCCATCCATATTAATGGTAGCACCCAGCGGCAGTACAAAGCTTGATACTTCTTCAGAAACGCCCATGTGCTTTTCAACCCGCTCCATGGTTACGGGCAGGGTGGCCGCGCTAGAGCTGGTGCTGAAAGCCAGCATTTGTGCAGGGAATATGGCCTTGAAAAAGTCTTTAAAGCTCATGGTGGTGAAGATTTTAATGATGGTGGGGTACACCACAAAAATCATCAGGGCCAGGGCCAGTAATACGTTAGTGGCGTATACGCCCAGCGAGGCAAACAGCTCGCCCACCCCACCAGGGTCATCACCAGCTATGTCAACAATCAACCCTGCCAGCAGGGCCATTACCCCAAAGGGGGCCAGTTTCATGGTAATATCAACAATGCGCAGTATTACCGCATTGGCCCCGTTTATAAAGCCCTTGACTGGTTCTGTTTTTGCCGGGGGCGTCATGATCATGGCAATGCCAAACAATATGGCAAAGAAAATGACCTGCAGCATATTGCCGTTGCTGGTGGCTGCGTTAAAGAAGTTATCGGGCACAATATCAACCAATACCCGCAGGGGGCCTTCGTCTTTCTTGGCGTCTGAGGTGGCCTTTTTGGCGTCTACATCAGAGGCATATTTTTCTGACAACTCAATGCGCTTGTCTTCACTTAAAAAATAACCGGGGTTAATGAGGTTGGCCAGCGTTAAGGCAATGGTAATGGCCAGCACGGTAGAACCCAGGTAGAGGGCAATGGTTTTACCGCCTATGCGCGAAAGGCGAGACATATCTGTGAGGTTTGACACCCCATCAATTAAAGACACCAACACCAGCGGCACTGCAATGAGCTTAAGCATGTTGATGAATATCTTGCCAAAGGGCTTAATCCAGTCAGTTATTACACCCCCAAAGCCCATATTGATACCCAACAGGCCCAGGGTAACACCAACCACCATGCCCAGCAATATTTTAATGTATATGGGGGCTTTGGGCGGGCCAAAGAAGATGTAGCCCAAAAACTTAAAAAACAGTTTGAAAACGTTCATAGATGCAAAACGGGTTAAGTTGGGGGGTTATAGTTTGGTAGCCTTATTGAGCAGATGAAAGTCAGTAATAACCAATGCGGCCATGGCCTCAACAATGGGCACCGCACGGGGCACCACACAGGGGTCGTGCCGGCCTTTGCCGCTTACGGTAACGGCGCCGCCCTGCTCGTCAACGCTTTCCTGATCGGCCATGATGGTAGCCACAGGCTTAAAGGCCACCCTGAAGTAAATGTCTTCGCCATTAGAAATGCCGCCCTGCACCCCGCCAGAGTTGTTGGTGCGGGTACGCACGGTGCCATTTTCATTATAAAATGCATCATTATGCTGTGAGCCATACATTTTAACACCGCCAAAGCCACTGCCATATTCAAAGCCCTTAACAGCATTAATACTTAGCATGGCCTTGCCCAGCTCGGCGTGCAACTTATCAAATACAGGTTCGCCCAGGCCTACAGGCACCCCGGTAATGAGGCAGCTTACCACGCCGCCAATGGTATCGCGCTGCTTGCGGGTTTCGTCAATAAGGGCTATCATTTGCTCAGCCACAGCAGGGTCAGGGCAACGCACAATATTGTCTTCTACCCGGTTCAGGTCAAGCTGGGTATAATCGTGCGGGGCTTCTACCTCACCCACCTGCGATACCCACGCGTGTATGGTTACATGTTGCCTGCCCAGGTACAGCTTGGCAACGGCACCTGCGGCAACCCGGGCGGCGGTTTCGCGGGCTGAGCTGCGCCCGCCCCCACGGTAGTCACGCACCCCGTACTTTTCCTGGTAGGTAAAATCAGCATGTGAGGGCCTGAACTTGGTGGCTATGTGCGAGTAGTCTTTGCTGCGCTGGTCCTGGTTCCAGATTACAATATGAATGGGCGTGCCTGTGGCTTTGCCTTCAAAAACACCCGAGAGTATTTCAAACGTATCTGGCTCGCGGCGCTGCGTGGTAATTTTGGACTGGCCAGGGCGGCGGCGGTCCAGTTCGGCCTGAATAAAGGCTTCGTCAATGGGTAAGCCGGCAGGGCAGCCGTCTATGGTCACCCCTATGGCGCGCCCGTGTGACTCGCCATAGGTGGCTATTCTGAATAGGTTTCCGTAACTATTTGACATGGGCTATCAGGCCTGCCGTAGTGCCCACCACAGGCCTGCTCAACAATTATTTTCTAAATATAAACACTGCGGTAAGCACTAACATAACTAAAATAAAGATGTTGGCAAAAAGTTTTGTGTAGCCGCCATCAAGGTGGGCACGTAAGCTATTATCTTCAACCCCTATGCGGTCATAAAAGCTGCCCATATCAGTTGATAAAATAGACTGGTTTTTTTTGCTCTCGCCCACTACATTCAGCACCACGGCAGAGCGCAGCGTATCGTACTGCTCTGTTTTGGTATTAAAAAATACCCAGTTAAAATAATCGGCCAGTTTGTGTGTGCCAGGCTCGTTGGGTATGGCAAAATAGTTAAACACTTTGTTGCCCAGCACCCGGCTGTTGCCCGTGC
>CAZXTW010000757.1:0-3573 GCA_964643525.1 uncultured Roseivirgaceae bacterium | reverse complement strand
TCTTTGGGCCAGGTAAATAGAGTCAGTAAATGAGCAGCCATAGTCATTGGTTACAGTAAGCCAGTACCAGCCCTTGTTACCCATAATGGTGCGCGTGGTATCACCGGTGTTCCATAAATAGGTGTAGGTAGGTTCAACTGCGGCAACTTGCTGCGGCGGGCCTTCGTGCCCTTCGGCCGGGAATGCCCCAAACGTGCCAAAGTGCGTGCCGGGGTCAAGCAGCATAGCTGTGCCGTTGCAAATGGTAGCATCTGGCCCCAGCCAAAAGGCCGGTATATCAAGCATGGTTACCGTTACCTGGTCAGTATAAGTACAGCCGTTGGGTGCGGTAACCGTCAGGCTGTAGGTACCCCCAAAGGCTACTGTAATGGTTTGGGCGGTATCACCAGCATGCGCAGACCCAGCAGGGGCGCTCCATACATAGCTGCCGGCTGGAAGCGTATCAGGGGTAATGGTGTACTGCTCAGGGAAGCATAACGACACATCAGGGCCAAGGTCAAATACAGGCTCAGGCTTAAAGGTAACCGCCACTGAGTCAGTATAGCTGCAACCATTGGGCAGGGTAATGGTCAGGCTGTAAGTGCCTGTTTCGCTCACAGTAATGGCCTGCGCGGTATCACCAGCCTGGCCCATTCCGTTCTGGGTACTCCATACATAGCTGCCTTCAATTACGGGGGCAGGGTATAAGGTTTGTGCAGCCGTGCCACATACCTCAACAGCAGGGCCAAGGTCAAACACAGGCAGGGTGCCAAAATTGATCCACACACTGTCAGTACCAGTACAGCCGCCAGCAGCCGTAACGGTTACGGTATAAGTACCGCTTTCAGTAACCGTAATGGTATTGTTGGTGGTATCGCCAGCCAGTATTGCCCCGCTGGGGGTACGCCACAGGGCGCCCACCTGGCTGTCAGTATAGCCAGTGCTTAACGTATAGCTGGTAGCGCCACAGAGCTGCACAGAGTCTGGCAGGCCAATAGGCAACTGGTTGTAGAATGACACGCTTATGGTATCGCTACCGGTACAGCCCGAAGGCGTAGTGACATCAACCACAAATACCCCGCTGTTGGCTACGGTCAGGGTCTGGGCGGTATCGCCAGCCTGCACGGGCAGGCCAAGGGTGTTCCACCGGTAGGTGGCCCCGGCATAACCGGCATCAAGGGTAAGGGTCTGCCCATCACAAAGGGTGGTATCAGGGCCCAGGTTTACTGCCAGGTAATCAGTAAATGCAACCAGCAGTGAATCGGCCGTGGTACAGCCCTGTACATCGGTGGCTGTTACAATATAAAGCCCCTCGTCAGTCACCATTCTGGTTGCTTCAGTGCTGCCGTCGTTCCAGGCAAAGCTGCTAATGGCTGCAAAATCAGCATTGAGGGTAAGCAATAGCCCATCAGTAATGCAGCCTGTGCCGCTGCTGGTAATTTCAATAGCAGCTGGTTGGGTTTCAGTAACCACCATACTATCAACCGTGGTGTTGCCACCGGCAAACGTAGTGGTTAACAGGTAGGTACCCGGTACTGTTACAGTAATGGCCTGGGTGGTGTCATTGACCTGCCCTGGCAGGCCGGGGGCACTCCAGGCATAGGCCTGCGCACCATACTGGCCGGTTAGGGTTACTGATTGCCCTGGGCAAAGGGTAACCTGCTGCGTAGCACCACCAATAACCACAATGGTATCATACACGGTATACCTGCAGTTGCCGGTTTTGAAGGTAATGCTAATGGGTTTGGTGCCCACCTCATCATCAGCAAACCAAATGCCTTCAGGGTTTTCAGTAAAGGCAGCCTCAAAAACAGAGTCAGTACCAAATTGCCACTGGTAAGTAGTTAGCGGGTCAGTTTGCTTGTTGACGGCGTTGGCAAAAAAGTTAACTGGTGTGTTTACAGGTATTATTTTGCTACCGCCGTCATAACCAGCATAGGTAAAGGTAATGGCACCCGTTGTTGGGGGGTAAGTAGTAACCAACTGCGTCAGGGTATCGGCCCCGCTACCATCAGTAGCATAAGCAATTAACTGCACATTGTAAGTAGTGGCCGTACCGGTAAGCGGGTACACGTGGCAGGGGTTCTGCAGGTTAGCAACCGGCGAGCCATCGCCAAAGTCCCACTGGTAGGCCATGACGTTGCCCTGGGTTGAGAGGTTGTTAAAGCAAACCTCTTGCGCCTGGCAGGCCGATGGCACCTCAAACAAAGCAACTACGGGGTTTACTTCTGCCGCCTCGCAGTCAGGGTTGGTTGGCGCAGTGGCTTTTACTGATATATTCACTGTGCCGGTTACCGCTGCCTTTGAAATTACCTGTACATAATAGTCGGTATTAGGCGGCATACAGTCAAGCGCAAAGAACTGGTTCACCGAGTTCTGGCACTCGCCGGCCGTCATCAGGTCACAGCTGCCATATAAAATGCGGTACTTCACATCATCAGCACTCACAAAGTTGCTGCTGTTATTCTGGTAAAACACGCTAAACTGCAGGTTGCTGTTGCCTATGTCGCCAGCGCGGAATTTAAACCAGCTTGATTTAACCAGCAGAGGGTCTTTCAGGTCGCTGCTGAATGCGTTGGCAGAGCCATCAAAGAAACAGCCCGTGTTGGTAAAGCCATCTTCACCAAAATCACCACCCCAGGTATGGCAGTCTATCACCAACGAGCCTGTGTACTCAACATCGCGGCTATCTACCGCTACATCATAGGCCTGCGTACATAAGTCGCCAGCTTCAGTTTGCAGCTTCACCCTTGGGCGTACTGGCAGCGTGGTGGCGTGGCATCCGGTTAACGATACATAAAAATCGCCTTTGGTTAAGCACCCCTGTACCCACTGCCGGCCGTCATCATATACCTCATAAGTAGGTATTTTAATCAACTGGCGCAGGCCATTGCCGTCAATATACTCACGGTACAGCACAATGCTGCCCGCATCGGCCATGGTCCTGACGGTATCAATATCATAATTAATCAGGGCATGGCCGGCAATGCTGCTGCTAAACTTCCACCAGATGGTTTTGCTGCCGCAGGTTACCTGGTCATACTCGCCAGAGGTGGCGCAGGTGTAAATACTAAACGGTGCCTCATATGTACCTTCACCCAGCACTTCTGCCGTCACGGTATCCTGGCTGCTGTTAATATGGTAAGCGGCAAACCACTCGTCGTTTTGGGCGGGCCCTTCAGGCACACCACGGAAGGTAACCGATACATCAACCTGGCTGTTGGCAGCCATGCTCTTATAGTTATCTACCATGACCATATACCGGCGCGTAATGGGCCCCTCGCAGGGGTCAATGCTAAAGGCCACGGCCGTATCGCCAGCAATACAGCGGCCCAGCCAGTTGCGGCGCTCATTAGAGCCTATCAGGCCCGTACCCAGCACATCGGCCGAGTCAAAACGGCTCAGGGCAAACAACTCATCCATGGTGTAGTGGCCCAGCTCTTGTGGCAGTGCATACACCGCAAACGGATATTGCTCATCTCTATGACCGTACTCATCTTCAGTATTGTCATCCCAGAAATCAAGGCCACCTTTGCCTTTGGTGCGGTTATAGACTGATACCTCTACATCGCCACCACCGGTAACCTGAAAGGT
>CAZXTW010000756.1:0-3579 GCA_964643525.1 uncultured Roseivirgaceae bacterium | reverse complement strand
TATCCTCACGCAACACAATGTGGCCTGCTTCTACCCCTGCTGCATACAACACATCATGCACCAGCTCTTTCAAAAAGCCCCCAAAATCTAACCGGCTGCCATCACTGTTATGGTCAGGAAACAACCGTTTATGAATGCCATTAATCGTATCTACCTGAAGGCCAATATGCTCCAGGGCCAGGGCAGCCGCCTTTTGCTCCTGCCTTCTTCTAAAAGCAATAATACCGCTTAGCAGGCTCAGGTTATTCTTAATGCGGTGGTGGGTATCTTTTAGCAGGGCATCCTTAAACCGGGCATAGCGCTGCTTATTATAATAAGCCCGGTACAACAGTAACCCCAGCACAACCAACAGGGCAATTACCACCAGCAGCAGCCCCCTTACCTGCCGGCCCGCAACCAGCTTGGCCGCCTGGCGTTGCTGCAGCTGCTCTAACTCACGCACCGCAAACCGCACATTATAATAAGCCAAAAACTTGCGCTGTTCGGTGCGCTGCAACACAGCCTGCAGGCTGTCTACCGTTGGGGTAATGGCCAGGGCAGCCTGGTACTTCCCTTCACTGGCCAGTAATTGCCGCCGCAGCACCCAATAATCTTTCGTTAACGAGGGTAAATCAACCAGCGGCAAATACACCTGTGCAGAATCTAAAAACACAGCCGCCCTATTACCACTGCCCAGCCGCCAGTAAGTGGTAGCCAAATCAATAAAGTTATGCAGTAGCCCAAAACTGTCACGCAACCTTTGCCGTGTAGCCAATGACAGCCCCAAAAAATACAGGGCAGAGTCATACTGCTTGCCCTGCATATACGCATTACCCATATTAAACCGGGTATTGGCAACACCAACCGTATCTTGCAACTGCACCTTAATAGCCAGGCTTGTGCGGTAATAAAACATGGCCGAATCTACCTGCCCACCATCTAAATAATTACTGCCCAAACTATTATAAACCCTTGCTGCATAGTGTTGGGCATCAAATGCTTGTGCCAGCCGCAGGGCTTTGGCATAATACAGCCTGGCCTGGGCAAACTGGTCAATATCACGCATTAAATTACCCAAAAAACTATACCCCTTCATCATTGAGCGGGTATGACCAACAGTTTCCAACAGCCCCAGCCCACGGTAATAATGGGCAATGGCACTGTCATACACATCTTGTTTATAATAATACAACCCTACGTTTAAAAGCGTCTCGCCCTGCATTGAGTCAGCCCCGTGTTTGGCATACAACGCTATGGCAGCTTTGCAGTAAAAATAAGCCGTGTCATACTTCCCCTGCTTATATGCGGTTGCTCCCAAGTTATTCAGGCACTGGCCAGCCAGCCACCACCGCCCTGTTTTTTGTGCCTCCAATGCGCAATTTCGAAAAGCCAATGCTGCATTTCGGAAATCGCGTTTGCCAAAATAAGCCGCACCGGCGTAATTGTAAGCCTCAACACTATCGGGCACTGTTTCGGCTTGGGCTGGCACTGAGCTAAAAGCCAACCAGCAAAGCAGGCACAGCAGGGCCAACCTGCCCTTAGATGCTTTTGACAACAACTGAAAATAACAAAATTCAGTAAAATAAAGAGATAACATATTTAGAAATATAGTCTAGAAAAACTATACCATGCAACCACAACAAACAATAAAACTATTAGTCGTTGAAGACAGCATGCTGGTACAAGCCGACCTGCTAGACAGACTAAATAAGGCCGGTTACCTTGACATACATGCTGTAACCACCGGCGAAGAGGCCCTGGCTTATACACAAAACCACCAGACAGATATCATCATTATGGATATAGAACTGGATGGCCAGCTAGACGGAATTGACACCGTAAAACAACTACAGCAGCGCAGCAATGCCCCCATTATTTACCTGACTGACCATACTGATGAAGCCACCTTTCAACGTGCCCTAAAAACCCGGCCGGCCGCCTTTTTACACAAACCTTTTGTTGACAGGCAGGTGGCCCACCAGATTGAAATTGCCTGGGCCGCCTGCAAAGAGCACCAACAGCAAGAAGCTGCCAAGGCCGAAGAGCCCCTGCTGGTAACCGACGGTATATTTCTATACAAAGAAAACCGCCGGTTCCAGAAAGTGCCCCTGCAGCAAATCAGGTACTTAAAAAGCAGCGGGGCCTACTGCAACATTTATATGGAAGGGGCTGCACAGCCACAAATTGTATCGCACAACATGGGCCTGCTCTTTACCATACTCAAAAAATCAAGCCTGGCCAGCAGTTTTGTGCAGGTATCGCGCTTTCACGTCATCAACACAAGGCACATTACCGGCTTTGAAAACAAGCTGCTGTACCTGGGCGAAGATGCCATCAAAACCAGCAAGCAATACATTGATGACCCCCGCAGTGTACTGCTCTCTACCTGACCCCACAAACAAAAGCACCCAATACACATACCATACTAAAACCATACAAGCATGATTACCAACGCATCAGAGGCAAGAGTCAATGCCCCTGCAGGGGCATTTTTAACCCTTTTAGAACAGGCAGCCGAAAAGCTGAATGTACCCACCCCCAATGAAGAGATGGGCCGCATCCTGATAGACCAGCACAAGCTGCCTCAAAACCCAAAATACTTTGCCAACAAATACCATGAGCTCAAAAACAAAGCCCCACACGAAGTGGTAGCCCCGCAAGAGGCCCCCTTCAATGCACTGGCAAAGCTTACAGGCCATGAAAGCTTTAAAAGCTACCTCACTGCCAATGGCTACCCCATACACAAAAAAAATACAGCAGGTGTCAGGTCACCTTTGGCAGGCAAGCAACCAGATGCAGGCAAGCTACACGCCTTACAACAGTACAATACGATTAACCCGGCCCAATCAAGCAAAAAATACTACTGGCGTACACAAGTAGTTCCGGCCCTGTTTGCCTTTGTGCCCCTCTTTCTCAGCATCAGCACATTTTACGCCTTACCCTCCCCAGCCTTGATCGCATTAACCATTGGCTGGGTAGTTGCCAGCCTGCTCATGGCCGAAGTCATTGCTGGCATGGGCAAAAGCATTGAAAAAAAGCTGCTTGAAAAAGATGGTATCATGCAATACCCCACCGTCACCAAAATGATCTATGCCTCTGTAGGTACCTTTAGTAATACCCAGAAAGAAGAATACCGCCAAAAAATCAGCGCCCTCTTTCACGTAACCTTTCCTACGCGGCAAGAAGAAGCTGCCGATAGCACGCAAGCCATCATTTGCCTGAACGACACCATCAACAAGCTCAAAGAATACGTCAAAACCAGTAAAATAGAATCGGCCCACATCCGGTACGTACAATACCGCAACCTGTTGCCTGCCCTGTTTACCGCAGCCACTTTTACCCTGCTGGGCATAATAGGTACCTTGTTGCGCAACCAGCAAGAGGCACTGTACCTGCACATAGGCCTACTGGCTGGCATAATCACCTTATTCTTTATTATCAGAAAAATCACCCTTACCAGTAGTGAAGCCTTTGCTCAATACTTTGTTGAAGAGTTTCTGCGCCGCGAAGTATAGCCCGTAGCACCATAGCCTAAGGCCCTCACAACCCTACATCGGGCGTTGTTGCCACCCTACATCGGGCGTTGTCGCCACCCTACAT
>CAZXTW010000755.1:0-3586 GCA_964643525.1 uncultured Roseivirgaceae bacterium | reverse complement strand
GCCCACACCACTGCCCAAAAATGGACAAAGTTCAATTAAGAAAACCTTAGCCCAATGAATAATGAACAATGAATAGTTAATAGCTGTGTGCTGGCCTGGTGAAGCAATACCTGAGTATAAAAAAAAGGCCCACAAGGGCCTTAAAAGTGATTTGTTTGGGTATTACTACTGAATAATTAACCGGCGGGTCAGGGTTTGGGTGGGGTACACCACCTGCACCATATAGGTGCCTGGTGCCAGCCCCTGCAGGCTATACCTGCCATCGGCTGCAGGCTGTAACACCCGTTGCACCGCCCCCAGCAAATTGGTTACCTGCACAGCCTGCACAGCACCATTGGTGCTAATGGTAAATGACTGGGCCGCTGGGTTGGGCCATATGCTGCATGTTACCACCGCAACCCCTGTATTACCCACCGCAATTACTTCAGAGTATTCATGGGCCCCGTCATAATCAACCTGCTTTAATCGGTAATAGGTAGTTGGGTAAGGGCTGGCATCAACCAACTGGTACTGCTGGGGTTCCTGGGTGGTGCCCTGGCCTGTAACCACGCTCAGGTTTACCCATAAGGCAGCGTCGGCCGATTTCTCAATCAAAAAGTAATCATTATTGGTTTCACTGGCTGTGCCCCAGGTAATCAGGTTGCCTGTAGTACCCTGCTGTGGTGCAGCACTAAAATGGGTCAGCTCAACGGGCAGGGCCACCTCACAACTGGTGCAGTTGCTCAGGGTGGTGGCCGCGCCCCAGCCCGCCCCGCCAGAGGTGGTAGATGAGGGGTCAAGGCAAATCACCATATTTGTCTCGGCGGTCCAGTCCTGGTTCAGCAGGGCATTGCCATTAAAATAAATGCCTGCATCGTCGGTTCCTTCTACCTGGGCTACATTGGCTACGTTGTTGGTAATGCTGCCGTTTACTGAAATGCAGCCCCCGGCCTCAAAGCATATGCCACCGCTAGAGGCTGTGAATATATTCAGCTGGTCAACCGCAAAATCGCCTACGGCCTCATTATGAGCAATCATTATTTTAGATGAGGCATTGTTTAAAGTAAGCGTGCCGTTAATATCCATCACGCCATTGTCTAAATTCCAGATAAAGTTATTGGCATTCTGCACATTCAGGCCTCTGTTAAAAATAAAGGTACCCCGGTTAATAATTTCGCAGTTGCCGTTCAGGTTCAGGGTGCCGCCACCATTTACGGTTAACGAGCCGCCATCTTCAATAACCAACACGCCACTGGTAAATGAAAATGAGCTAATGGTCAGGTCACCGCATACCCTGAAGGTACCCCCTGCCAGCAGCAGGCTGGCAAAAGTAGTAGGCCCGCTGTTGTACCAAAAGGTTTGCCCGCTGGTAATGAACTGCCCTGACGAGGCCTGACCATTGCCCCCTGAACAAGCCTGGGCACTAAAGGTTACTGTTTCAAAACATTGGGCCATAGCCGTACCAGCATTGCCCAATACTGCTGCTGCCAGCAGCAGGCACATAGTGATTTTTCGCATAATTGTGTTAAGCGTTGAAGTTTAAACAACCAAAAAATGGACTACAAGTAAGCGAGGTACAAGTGCTTTCGAGCAACGCATCATTACCCCAGTACCCACAGGGCACCAGGCTGTTAGTAGTGAACGGTAAGCGATAAAGACGAGAAAAGTAATTCGGGAATTCTATTTACAGGGTAAAGGTACTATGAAAACATGATTATTGACAAAACAAGCATGGTTTTAATTGTTAATGCCCTAAATTCGGCACCAACACCAATACCTGCCTATGCCACAGCCCGGAAAGGTTTTAATTGTTGATGACGACGCCTACGTGCTGCTTTCAATCAGGATGCTGCTTGAAACCCAGTATACCCATGTGCGGGGCATTAATACGCCAGACCAGATTGCAACCGCGCTGGAAGAGAACCGGTACGATGTGGTGGTACTGGATATGAATTATGGCACCGGCCAAAACACCGGCCAGGCCGGGCTGCACTGGTTGCAGCAAATTAAAGCCACCAGCCCCAACACCAGCGTGGTATTAATTACGGCCTATGGCAGCATTGCCCTGGCTGTGGCCGCCATGAAAGAAGGGGCGTTTGACTTTGTGGTAAAGCCATGGGAAAATGAAAAGCTGCAAAGCTGCGTGGCGGCGGCCTATGCGCTGAGCCAGTCAAAACAGCAGGTAGAACAGCTAAAGGGGCAAACCGCCCTGCTGGGGGCTGCCCTGCAAAGCAATTACCAAAACATGATAGGCCGCTCGGCGGCCATGCAGGCCGTGCACAACACCATAAACAAGGTGGCCCAAACCGATGCCAATGTGCTGATTCTGGGCGAGCATGGCACTGGCAAAGAGCTGGCCGCCCGCTCTATACACCAGGCATCGGCCCGCAGCCATGAAGTTTTTATTAATGTTGATATGGGGGCCATAGCGGCTACGCTGTTTGAAAGCGAGCTGTTTGGCCATAAAAAAGGGGCTTTTACAGATGCCCAGCAAAACCGTATTGGGCGGTTTGAGGCCGCAAATGGGGGTACTATTTTTCTGGATGAAATCGGCAACCTGTCATTGCCCCTGCAGGCCAAGCTGCTTAAGGTACTACAAGAGCGCACCATAACCCGCCTGGGTACCAACGAGGCCATTGCCATTAATGTACGTATCATTTGTGCCACCAATATGGATTTGTATGCCATGGTGGCCCAGGGCACCTTCAGGCAAGATTTGCTGTACCGCATTAACACCGTGGCCATTACCTTGCCGCCCTTGCGTGAGCGCATGGATGATATACCCCTGCTTGCCGAGCACTTTATACAACAATACAAAAAACGGTATGCCAGGGGTGGGCTGTATGTGCCTGATTATGTAGTTAAAAAGCTAACCAAACACCATTGGCCCGGCAATATTAGAGAGCTGCAACACGCCATTGAGCGGGCCGTGATTATGAGTGATGGCAGGCAACTGCATGTAAAAGACTTTTCATTGGTGCCTGCCGCCAATGAGGCTGGCGAGGGGCCTGACAATTACAACCTTGAACGGCTTGAAAAGTGGGCCATTGACAAGGCCCTGCAAAAGCACCATGGCAATGTAAGCCACGCTGCCGAAGAGCTGGGCCTTAGCCGCGGGGCCCTGTACCGCAGAATGGAAAAGTATGAACTTTAGGCATTTTACATTTCAGGTGCTGCTTAGGCTGGTTATTATTACCGGCCTGCTGGCTTTGCTGTTGTACTATGCCTTTGTTGAGGTAAACTACATTAGGGTGGGCTTTTTGGGGCTGTTTACCATTATTGCGGTGGGCAGCCTTTTTTACTATGCCATAGCCAGCAATAATGAAACGGTGCACTTTTTAAACGCCATTACCAACAACGATTTTTCAAACAAATACACTGACTTTAGAAAAGGCCCCTCATTTACCCGCATGTACGAGGCATTTAATGAGGTGAACAGGCAGCTGCAAGCCAAAACCATGGAGGCCGAGGGGCAGTTTCAGTTTATCAGCACCCTGGTGCAGCAGTTAAATGTAGGGGTACTTTCAGTAGACCATCGGGGCAACATACAACTTATGAACCAGCCCTTGAAAGACATGCTACAGGTACAGCAATTGTCAAGGCTGGA
>CAZXTW010000754.1:0-3592 GCA_964643525.1 uncultured Roseivirgaceae bacterium | reverse complement strand
GGGGCGCGGCCATTTGCACCAATGCCTTTTCAAAAAACCTGCTGCCCGATGTGCCTCTTGAACCAGGCAGGGGCATGGTAATGGTTACCCAGCCTATTACCGGCCTGAAGGTGCGCGGGGCCTTTCATTTTGAAGAGGGCTATTATTACTTTCGTGACATAGGTAACCGGTTAATGTTTGGCGGGGGACGCAACTTGGATGTAGCCACTGAAACCACCACCGAGTTTGGTATTAACGAACAAATCAGAGCCCGGCTGCACCACTACCTGCACGAGCTGATTGTGCCTGGCGCCAATGCTACAGTTGATATGGAGTGGGCCGGCATTATGGCCTTTGGTGCCAATAAGCAGCCGGTAATCAGGCAATGTACTGACAGGCTGGTGGCCGGTGTGCGCCTGGGCGGTATGGGGGTGGCCATAGGTGCCGGCATAGGAGAAAAACTGGGCGAAATGCTACTTAAAAAATAACTTTTACTATATTCGGAGCTATTATATTGTAAAATTAGTTTTATGACCACTCAGCCGAAAAAGCCTTCTTTGTTGCTGGCTT
This sequence comes from uncultured Roseivirgaceae bacterium, assembly GCA_964643525.1. GTDB lineage: Bacteria > Bacteroidota > Bacteroidia > Cytophagales > Cyclobacteriaceae > CAZXTW01. The sequence continues at coordinate 3,043 of CAZXTW010000754.1, read as the reverse complement.
TCATTCCGTTAATAATTCTTGTTGCTTTTCTGTTCATTAATGTAATTGTTTTTAGTGATGATGCCACCTATGGCCCCAACCAGATAGCCCTGATTATAGGTGCCATTGTGGCCGGCATTGTGGTGGCACAGTTAGGCTATAAATGGAAGCAAATTGTTGACAGCATTGTTAACAGCATCAGCTCGGCCATGTCGGCGGTATTAATACTGCTCATCATAGGCTCGCTGGCAGGTACCTGGCTAATCAGTGGGGTGGTACCCGCTATGATTTATTACGGCTTACAAATACTGAACCCCACCATATTTCTGTTTGCGGCCTGCCTCATAAGTGCCATTGTATCATTGGCTACCGGCTCGTCATGGTCAACCGTTGCTACCGTAGGGGTGGCCCTGCTGTCAATAGGCAATGTACTGGGCTTTTCAGAAGGGTTAATTGCCGGTGCAGTAATATCGGGTGCTTACTTTGGCGATAAAATGTCGCCTTTGTCAGACACCACCAACCTGGCGCCAGCCATGGCTGGCACAGACCTGTTTACCCACATCAGGTACATGGCGCTTACTACCATCCCTTCTATATCGGTAGCATTGGTTTTTTTTCTGATCTGGGGCTTTACAGTGCCCTCTGGCGGCGATTCATCAGATACCATTAGCGCCGTGCTCACAGCTATTGAGAGCAAGTTTACTATTTCGCCCTGGTTGTTTCTGGTACCGGTAATTGTAATTGGCCTGATTATTAAAAAGGTACCCGCCCTGCCCGCACTTGTTATAGGTACGTTTGCCGGGGCTGTATTTGCCTTAATATTTCAGCAAGAGCTGCTACAGGGTTTTATTACTGAGCATAACAAGGGCATTGAAAATACTCAAAAGCGTATAGGCGGGCTGGTAGGTAACTACAAGTTTATAATGCAAGCCATATATGGGGAGATTAGCGTTGTTACAGAGAATAAAATAGTAGATAAACTGCTAAGTACCGGCGGTATGTACGGCATGCTGAATACGGTATGGTTGATTTTGTGTGCCATGATTTTTGGTGGTGTCATGGAGGCCGGCGGCCTGCTGCGGCGCATTACTGAAAGTATTATTGGCCTGGCCAATACTACCTTCAAGCTGTTTGTCAGTACCGTGGGCACCTGCCTGTTTTTTAACGCCACTGCCTCTGACCAGTACCTGGCCATAGTGGTGCCGGGGCGTATGTACCGCGATATTTACCGCAAACGCGGCCTGGCCCCACAGAACCTAAGCCGTACGTTAGAAGATTCAGGCACGGTAACCTCAGTGCTGGTGCCCTGGAATACCTGCGGGGCCTATATGTCGGGCACGCTGGGTGTGGCTACCCTGGCTTATTTGCCCTTTTGTATTTTTAACATTATCAGCCCGCTCATGACGCTGGTATTTGCCTTTTTTAATATTAAGATTGCCCAACTTGTAAAGGGGCAGGGTGCCGATAAGGAGACGGAGGCAGTGCCAGCAGGCTAATGAGCATGTTCCCTGACCAGATAAGCAGAGAAGAGCTGAACGAGCTGCCCTTGCGCCATTATACCGGTAAGGTGGTGGTTACAGCCCGTGCCCAGCAGTTTGCTGAGATTATTCAAGAGGTAAAGGCAGAAAAAGTCATTGGTTTTGATACTGAAACGCGCCCCTCGTTCAGAAAGGGTGAGTACTACCCCGTAAGCCTGGTGCAACTGGCCATACCCAATAAGGTGTTTTTATTGCGGATACACCAGACCGGGATGACGCAAGAGATTAAAGCAATGCTTAGCGACCCTGACCTGATTAAGGTGGGTGTGGGCACGCTTGATGACATTAAGGCCCTGCAAAAGATGGACCCTTATTTTAAGCCTGACGGGTTTGTTGATTTGAATGATATTGCCAAAGAGCTGGAAGTAAAGAACGCAGGGCTGCGCAAGCTAACAGCCATTTTTTTGGGCTTTCGCATTTCAAAAAGCCAGCAGGTGAGCAACTGGGAGCGCCCCGAGCTGACCGAACGGCAGGTGCGTTATGCCGCTACTGATGCCTGGGCCTGCCTTGAAATATACAACCAGTTGCAACAGTGGGGGTATATTGATGAAGCCTGACAGCCCCGCTTAATATGAGTAACCTCACCAACGATACTTTTTTAACGCTTAAGGGCGCTTCAGAAGGGCTGTACAAAGAAAAAGGCAGCAAGTTTATTGCCTGGGCAGGCCCAACGGCCAACCTTGAGGCGGTAAAGACCCAGCTGGAAGCACTGAGAAAGCAGTACCACGATGCCCGCCACCACTGTTATGCCTACCGCCTGGGGCCTGATGCCAAACAGGTGCGCGCCAATGACGACGGTGAGCCCAACCACAGTGCCGGCGACCCCATACTGGGCCAGTTGCGCTCACACAACCTGACCAATGCTTTAGTAGTGGTAGTACGATATTTTGGGGGCACCAAGCTGGGGGTGGCCGGCCTCATTAACGCCTACCGCACAGCCGCTGCCGAAGCCATAGCACAAAACGAAATTATTGAGCGCGTAGTGACTGCCCCCCTGCACCTGAAGCTGGCCTATGAGGCTATGAATGATGTGATGCGCATTGTTAAGCAGCACCAGTTGGGGGTATTAGAACAGGGCTATGAGGCCACCCAATGCACTATGGCCCTTGAGGTGCGCCAATCGTTAGTATCTGCCGTGCGCCAGCAGTTGGGTAAAATAAATGGGGTGCAGGTTGTAAAGAATGAGCCCGGTTAAGGGGTAACCTGCCAAAAAAGCTTACTTAGGCAGTGTATCTAACAGCTTTTCAGCTTCTTCTTTGTGCTGTGGGTACCAGGCGTTTTTCTATTTTGTCTTTCATTAGAAGGAAGAAAATAAATTCTGATTTCAGCGTAATACTTGCAGCAACAGCAATAGATGCACTTCTACCAACAACAATATCAGACAAACAAACCAAGTGCGTAAAGAAGAAACACAATGATCCAGCAAACTTTCCTTTCCTTCGTCTTATTCTCAGGTGAGTACATTTCTTTTCTCCTTCCCTTTCCCCAATCAGTGGACGAGGACGGTGTTCGCTAATAGAATGCTA
>CAZXTW010000753.1:0-3593 GCA_964643525.1 uncultured Roseivirgaceae bacterium | reverse complement strand
GCCCATGCCAAAGGCATTGGTGCTCACCATAATGCGCGTTTGGTTGCTCGTCCACTGGTCCTGCTTAAGGGCACGCTCTTCGCTGTTCAGGCCGCCATGGTAAAAATCGGCCGATACCTGGTGCTTTTGCAGCCAGGTGGCTACATCTTTGGTATGCTTGCGGGTACTGCAATACACAATGCCGCTGCCCGGTACGCCGGCCAAAATGCGCAGCAGGCGGTTGTCTTTATCTTCTTCTTCCAGGGCAGAGTAGCTCAGGTTGGGCCGGGCAAAGCTTTGAACAAACACCTCGGGCTGGTCAAGCTGCAGGCGTTCGGCCATATCTTTCCGCACGCGGCGTGTGGCCGTGGCCGTAAGTGCAATGGTATTTCTGATGTACACCGCCTCTTTCAGCTCAGCAATATTCAGGTAAGCCGGCCTGAAATCGTACCCCCATTGCGAGATGCAGTGGGCCTCATCAACAGCCAGAAACGAAATATTCATCTTATCAGCCCGGGCCAGAAACAGCTCAGTGCCCAGCCGCTCGGGCGATACATACAGCAGCTTGTAGCTGCCATACACACAATTGTCTAGCGTAATGTCAATCTCTTTTTTTGACATGCCAGAATAGATGGCTGCCGCCTTAATATTGCGGCGGGCCAGCTGCTCTACCTGGTCTTTCATCAGGGCTATCAGGGGGCTAACTACAATGCATACCCCCTCCATGGCCATGGCAGGTACCTGAAAGCACAGGCTTTTGCCACCCCCGGTGGGCATCAGGGCCATGGTATCGTGCCCATGCATGACCGACTCAATTATTTCGGCCTGCATGGGCCTGAACTGGTCAAAGCCCCAGTATTGCTTTAATATTTCTTTTATTGTTGGCAATCCAACCTTTTTATCAATAACGTTGTCTGGCACATAAAGCTAAATCTGTTTTTTGATCAATCAATACAAATATGGCATTTAAGCTATGGTGTTTACCGCAAAAGGTGGCAAAGCATATGCTGGTGGCTGGGCTGCTGGGTATTATTTTTTTGCAGCCTTCCCTGGCAGTGGCACAGCAGTACCGCAAGCAATACCTACCACCAGACCCCTATGCCTATGCTGATAGCCTGTTGGTAAAGAACTCAAGGTTATTAAAAGCTGATGTTTTTGCCCCACTTACAGGTGACATTACCCTTGGCTTTGAGCACTTTATTACCCCATGGCTTAGCCTGGTGCATACGGCCGGGCTCACTGCCTTGCAGGCTGAGGGTGATGTTACCTTTAACAAAGGCTTTTTTGTGCGCAATGGTTTTAAGCTTCCTTTCAGGCGGCGCGTGGCTGATGACGGCTTTGCGCCGCCGCATTTGCTGCTTGGCACCTATGCTATGCTTGAGGTAGGGTATTTTGCTATGCAAGACCCTGACAGGCGGAACGGTACGGGCCTGAACAAAGCCACTGGCGGTAGTATTATGTTGGTGATAGGGAAACAGCAGGTAGTGGCTGGCCGTTTTGTGATTGATTACCGTGTGGGCATGGGGGGCGCAACTGGCGATTTGGGTACTGATGTGTACGCTTATTTTGCCGCGGTAGATTCAGGCCTTGACGGTACGCCAAACCTCATATTCCATGCCGGGTTTGAGTTTGGTTTTATTACATCTAAACGCAAAAAGCAATGAGTAAAGCAGGGAAAACCACAACCTTTTTTTGCGCGGTATTGACCTTTTTAACTGGTGCCATGTTTTATGCCGCCCCATGTGCAGCTCAAGGCCAACTGCCGCCTGCGCAGCCAACGGCTGATAGCTTAACTGTAAAAGCCCAGCATGTGGTTAAGTTTGACTTTTTCAGCATGCTAATGGGTAGTTTTATTATGGGGTACCAGAGGCAGTTGAGCCCCAAAATGGCATTAGAGGCTGATCTGGGCTATGTAGGGGTATTTGAAAAGCCTACCATTGAAAACATTGGCGGCCTTGTTATGAAAGTAGGGGCTAAGTTGCGGTTTTATCCGTATTACGTTGAAAATGCCTACAGCGGCCGCTGGCTTAAGGGCAGTTATATAATGCCCCAGTTCTCATACGCTGCTTACAGCTATGACTGGATTGATGATTTTAATGGCGACTTACGCGCACAGGTGCGTGAACGGCTACCAGCCTTTATGGTATACCTGGGGCGCGAGTGGGTAAGCCACGGGGGTGCATACCTTGAAGCTTTTTTTGGGGCAGGCATTGGCTGGCCCGTAAACACCGGTGAGCCTGATTTATACGGTACCTTTTTTGCAGATACTACCGATAATGAAGGGGCGGGGTTAGTCATTGGCTTTGGTGCAAAAATAGGGGCACAAATTAAGCGTCGGCGTTAACCCGCACAACACTGTCTACTGTTACGGCACCTGGTGCCACCACACGGGCAGTGATGCCCCCATGGCCGCGCATGGCATTGTAGCCGCCTGGGCCTAAATTCTCCTCCATGCGTGAACAGGGGTGGCACAGCCCCGTCATGGCCAGCACGGCCCCACCAACAATAAACTGTTTGTTTTTGAGGGCCAGTAAATTAATGCTCTTCACCACAATATTACGCCGCACCAGCTCTGGGGGTACCTCTGCCATGCCCAGCATAGAAGCTACCGCAAGCAGGTGCTCGTGCTGTATTAACGTTACCTGCCGTTTACTACCTGGCCGCCCACTAAAATGATCACCTTCAATGCCCTTATCTGTAATGGTTACTGTGGGGTGGGCTTCCAGTGGGGCCCGCCGTTCGGGGCGAGTGCCCAGCCAGGTTACCGTACCTGCCTGGGGTAGCGTATTCAGCAGGGTATGCATACTTGGTTTGGCGGTAGGGGTAGGGGTAGGGTTAGTCATGCCTGTAGGTGTGGTTTAATTGTGTTACAAAAACTATATTAATTCTTAATAATGTGGCCTGAGGTGGCCTTAATGAGGCTTTGTGTAATATTCTAATCAAAGAATATATGCAGCAAGTGCCCGCAAATCAGTATATTGGTAGTACTATTAGCAAGATACACGATTTAGGCGTATTGAATAGTTGTTACAAGGAATCGATTGTTTTATTGACCTGAGCCTCTAGTAAATACCATAACCTGCCAACCTAAGTATTGCCTGAACTTGGGCAGCTGTTGGCGGTATGCTAGGTATGGAGGCCTTGAACCCTGAGGATGTGATTAATGAGGGTGTACTGTGGAAATGTGGCGCTTAGCAGCCCTGCAACAAGGGTGCTATGTGGCCTGCTGGTAGGGCTGTACATATGGTTTATGCCGTTGGCCGCCAGGGCTGATACTTTGCATATTCATAACCCTGCGGCCACCTATGGGCTTAGCAGCCACCTGTCGGTTTACCATCACCACCACCAACATACCATACAGCAGGTGGCCCAACTGGCTGCCCAGGGCCAGTTTACCCCAAACATTAGCGGGCAGGTGCCCGCCTTTGGTATAACCCCCCACAACGTATGGGCTACTATAACCCTGAAACCTCAGCTGGCCAGCTCAGCCAATTTTGTATTACATATTGATGACCCTGCCATTTACGATGCCCGCCTGTACTTGATTACCCCTGATGGGCATTTTGAGGTGATGTACTCAGGCATATCAAAAGCAGGCCATCAAAAAGCTATTA
>CAZXTW010000752.1:0-3593 GCA_964643525.1 uncultured Roseivirgaceae bacterium | reverse complement strand
ACCACATGGTATGTCAGAGATGTTTTCGGCACCTTGCTTAGCACCTACACCACCACAGCCAATGCCAATGAGGCCATTGAGCACTACATCTATGGCACTGACCGCATAGGCACTTATGCTACCCAGGGCACCAGCCAACATACCAGCTATAATTTGAAAGACCACCTCGGCAACGTACGCGCCACAATTAGCAAAAACGGTAGTGGCCTGCAGCTTGAATCGTGGCAAGATTACTACCCCTATGGCCTGGTAATGCCCGGCAGGCAGTACACAACCCAACCCAACCGGTTTGAGTACCAGGGCGATTTTGCTGAGGCTGACCCTGAAACCGGCTACCATGCCTTTACCCTCAGAATGTACGACGCGGCAGTGGCCCGCTGGCTTAGCCTTGACCCGTACGGCCAGTTTGCCACTGGTTATATTGGCATGGGGGGCAACCCCATTAACAATGCTGACCCTGACGGGGGCTGCATTGATGCCCAGGGCAATACCATACCCTGCCCGGAGGGCATCCCTGAAGAAGGCAACGAAACCCTTCAAATACTCAACGACGTAGCGGTGCAGGCTACCGCCCTGCCCAAAGACCCCGCCGCGGCCCGCATTGCCATTGCCGAAAGCTACAAAGGCCAATGGACTTATAGCCTCACCAGGGGCACCGCCGGCGAAATTGTTTTTAATGATAAGCTGTGCGATTGTTCAGAGTTTGTGGCTGTGGTGCTTAAAGAGTCTGACCCTGAGCTGTACAAAAAACTGGTGCTGATTGATCGGTACGGGCGCGAACTGATCAACACCACACAAATTAAAGAACGCATTGACGGCATGGGAGGCACCTGGCGTAAAAAAGACCCTAAAGTGGGCGATATCATTATGTGGGGCGGCCATATTGAATTCATTAACTCTGTCAATGGCGAGTATTTCACTACCTTTGGGGCAGGGGGCAGCACCGGTAGGGTAGTGCCCAGGCAATTGGGCATTAGCAGCAAAGGGGTGCCCTGGTTAAGGCCCAGTTACGATAAAATTGGCGAGCTGGGCGCGGGCACCTACTTCGGCTTTTGGACGCCCCCCACCAACAACACATCTTCTACTACCAAAACTGACAAATGAAAATAATCTGGGGTTTTGTATTGTTTCTGGTGGCCTGTTCGGCAGGCAGCAGCCAGCTGCCCAACCAAACCGAGCCAGTGCTGCCAGCTACCTTATTGTTTAAGGTGCCTGTGAAGCAGTTTTTTAAGCCCGGTGCTATTAGCCAGCTGCCCAACAATGAAACCAACCTGAAATACCTGGCCCCAACCGCCCTGTATGTTGATGCACAACAGGTGTACCTGCCCGATCAGTCAAGGGCTGCCATTGCAGTATACACCAAAAGCGGGGCACTGGTTAAACATGTGCCACTGCCAGTCAATAACTTGCTGCTTAGCAAACTCATCATGAACCCCAATGGCAGCGGGGCGGCCGTAGCTGTTAATAGCGGGGCTTTTTTTTGGAACCAGGCCCAGCAAATTACCACACAGCAGCCTGCCACCATTGACCTGTACCATGACAATGCCACCCAAAACATATACATTGAAAACCTGTTTCAGGGGCGCCGGGCCATTATTGACAGTAACGGCCTGTTACAGCCCCCCCGTGAAATTACCTTCCATAGCCTAATCGTTCAGCACGATACCCTCTATGGCCTTACCCAAACCGGCCAGGGCAACCTGGCCCTGGCCAGGCAGCCCGTAGCCCAAACCCAGCCAGTAAAGCGCAAAACAATTACCAGCCCCTGCACCGGCTGCTTTGTATTGCCCAGGTTTATTGCGCCTGCCCTTATACTATCGGCCAGAGATCAACCCTTTACTGACCAGCTTACCCTGGTTACGGCCAAGGGTGTACTAACCTACCCAATTACCTACCCAGATACAATCAACACCCTAATCAGTGCAGATATGGCCGAGTATGCCTACACCGGCTATTATTACCATTACAGCCCCACCAGCCAAAACGTGTATGCCCTGGCCACTGACAATACCCACGTATACATTTACCAGATTAGCCTTAGCCCATTTAACCTAAGCCAACAACAGCCATGGTAAGGCGTTAGAGCTGATGGAGTGAGAAAGTATAATAATACGATGAAAGCCTACTTATCAATACCAATCATTTTAGCTATAATAGCTTGTGGCCCTGGCACTTCTCAAAAAGGGTATTTGCCAGTTACAGAACACCCAATGTTTGATTCTTTATTGCAGTTACAATTTCCCGATAGGCAAGAATGGTATAGTAGAGGCGCTTTTCCAATTATGTTTGATGATGAGTACCTTCCTGAAGACTTTTTGCATATGGGTGCTTTTTATTATGCTATCCATAAATTTACTTCACCTGAAATAGCTAAAATCAAACAATCTTTGGCAGGCAGCCAACAAATACTAAAACATGAAAAGTGTTGCTTTATTTGCCCCGAAAACCCAACAGGTACTTACCGCATTGATTGTACTGAAACAGAAGTACCCATACCGTACTTCGGCAGCGAAAGAGAACAATTAGGTATAGACGCTGCCTATTTAAGTACTGATTTTGACATATACATTATTGATGCAGCTGAAGGTTTATTCATACCATCAAAAAACTTAATCAAACACTCGTGCTCTGATAATTGGCAGCATGGCTTTTCAAGGGGTGTAGCACTTAGTGAACAAAGAGGCGTTGCTATATACTGGGTTGAGTTTTGGTAGTACTGTTGTTGCTCTATCTCTGTTATTCACCCGTATTTAAACTTCTGTTTATCATTCTAAACCTAAACTGCTAGAAAAACCTAATGGTACTTATCTCATTACCCTGGCCCTGGTGGCATTTTATATTTTAGTTGCAGTAGGAGGGGTGTTTATCTTATTGCCTGAATTATTGGGTATTCAGTGACTGCCTTAACCACATAACCCTATAAAACAGCCAGGTTGACGCAATGCCACCCAGGCATTAACTTGCAGGCCAGTTTTTACCCATCTTACACATATGCGTATAGCCCTGAGAGTGTTTGCTGGCACCGCCATGGTACTGGCCCTGATTATTGCCCTTGGTTGCGTGGCCGAGATTTTTGATGCTGAACAAAACGTAGCCGCCTATGCCAGGCTTTACGGCTTTACTGCAGATGCCCCCCATTGGCAATTCAAATCACTGGCCAACTTCAGGTGGTGGCGCATAGCACAAATGGTGGTGGCCCTGCTTATACTGCACTCGGGCTGGGTATGGCTCAACAGCGGCAGGCTGCGCTGGCTGTTTTACCCCGTTACCCTGGTGGTGGCCGCCTGGTACGTGCGCTACTACTGGCTAATGGTACAAAGCAATTTTGACCATTACCCCGGTTTTGACCCTTACCTGCTGTAATACCCCCCTACTCTGCTACCTGAAAAAAACTTAGTAAAAAGCCAGGTTGCAATGAAAGAATGACACCCCGAAGCCATGAAAGAAGTAGAGCCACCAAAATACTCGAGGCTCATAACCTATAGGGGTATGCATAGACTTCAACTATGGATATGTATTGGCTTGCCTTCCCAACAAGCCAATAAAAAACCGCCAGCAATGGCGGTTTCATATTTTTCAGTTCAGCCTACAGG
>CAZXTW010000751.1:0-3595 GCA_964643525.1 uncultured Roseivirgaceae bacterium | reverse complement strand
CACCTGTGTAAGTATACCTGCCCGTAGGGAAGGTGCCCGGTATGCCAGAGGCATACACCATATTGGCCGATAGCTGCCACCGCTTACTGGCCTGGTACATGGCCGTAGCCGAGAAGTCGTGCCGCTTGTCATAATTGGCCGGGTACCAGCTGCCGTTGTTAATGCCGGTGCCCTCGCCATTGGGGCCGCTTACCTTGCGCTCGGTGCGGGCCAGTGTGTAGCTAATCCAGCCGGTTAGCTTGCCCGTGTTTTTCTTCACGTATACCTCAAGGCCGTAAGCCCTGCCAATGCCGCTTAGCAGTTCGGTTTCAATGGTATTATTCGTTAACAGGTCGGCCCCGTCAATAAAGTCTACCATATTATTCAGGTCTTTATAGTATACCTCTACTGAAGCTTCAATGGCATTGTCATTAAAATTCCTGAAATAGCCCAGGGCTACCTGGTCGGTCTGTTGCGGGTCAATATAAGGGCCGCTGGGCACCCATACATCCAGCGGGGTGGGCGCGGTAGCGTTCGAAATGAGGTGCAGGTACTGGTAAATGCGCTGGTAGCTGGCCTTGACAGAACTTTTGTCGTTCAGCACATAGGTCAGGCCCAGGCGTGGCTCCCAATTGTTAAAGGTAGTTATGGTTTCGTTGCTGCTGTAGGCCACGCTGCCGGTGGGGGTGCCGCTTTGGTACAGGCCCAGCTGCTGGTTGTAGCGCACGGGGGCATCATTTTCATACAGGGTAATGTTTTGCTGGCCCGTGCGGGCAAAGCGCGAAAAGCGCAGCCCAGCATTGAGCGAGAGGTTGCCCACCGTAAAGTCATTGCTCAGGTACACGCCACTTTCCTGCGCGTACTTCTCATCAAGGTTGGTAGGGGTAATGTTAGAGCCTAAAATGGGCCGTATTTGCCCCGGCTTAAAGGTATACCACTTATGGTCTACCCCAAACTCAATGGCGTTGCGGTCGTTCAGGTAATAATTAAAATCGCCCTTCAGGTTGTAGGTAATGATGTTAGACGTCCACTGAAACTCGGCCCCTTTGGGCAGGTTATCCAGCGAGTAATCGTAATTGCTGTAAATGGCCGATACGTTGGCAAACAACTTTTCGCTTAGCAGGGTGTTCCAGCGCAGGGTGGCCGTGGCGTTGCCCCAGTCATTGCTGAAAATGCTGCCCAGGTCAAACTTATCGCGCCCAAAATACCCGCTCAGGTACACCCGGTTGCGGTCGTTAATGATGTAATTGCTTTTCAGGTTCAGGTCATAAAAGTAGGCCGTGTTGTCGTTGTTAAACAGGCGCAGCAGGGCATCACCATATGAGCGGCGGGCAGCCAGCATAAACGAGCCCTTTTCGGGCACAATGGGCCCCTCTACCAGCAGCCTGCTTGATATGAGGCCTATGCCGGCTTCGGCATCAAAGCTTTTCATATTACCCTCGCGCTGGCGCACATCTACTACCGAGCTGAGCCGGCCACCGTAGCGGGCCGGTATGCCGCCCTTGTAAATCTTGATGTCTTTCACGGCATCGGGGTTAATGACCGAGTACAGGCCCAGCAGGTGGGCTGAGTTGTAAATAATGCCCTCGTCAAGCAAAATCAGGTTCTGGTCGGCCGCGCCACCGCGTACATTAAAGCCAGAGGCACCGTCGGCCACGCTGGTAATGCCGGGCAGCAGCTGTATGGCCTTAATCACGTCGGGCTCGCCCAGCACCGAGGGCACGCTTTTTATGGTTTTTGAGGTGACCTTGAGCGTGCTCATCTGGTTGGTGACCACATTGCTGTTCAGGGCTTCGGCGTTTACCACCACCTCTTCCAGCACGTCAGAAGTGACGGCCAGGTCAAAATTCAGGGGGGTGTTTTCAGTCAGGGCCACTGTTTGGGTGGCCGTGTTGTAGCCCACATAGCTTAGGGTTACCTCATAAGTACCGGGGGGTATGCTGAGGGCATAATAGCCATACACATTGGTGCTGGTGCCCGTATTGAGGGCCTTAACAAAAATGGTGGCCCCAATCAGGTCTTCGCCGGTGGCCTCGTCTTTTACGTAGCCGCTTAGGGTTACAGTTTGTTGTGCCAGTAAACAGGTGGTACACCACAGCAGCTGCGCGCATACAATCAATAGTGTTTTCATTGCAGAATTGTTGGTTTGTTGTGGCACAAATCAACAACACCCACCCGCCACGGCCCCACCAACCTGACTGAACCCTGCATTTACCCGGATGAACCCTGCATGGCCCGCCAAGTGGGTGCCTGGCTACCCACTACCAATTCAGGTTATTCTATTATTATTGCGGTTGTAAACCAATTCTACACAACCACTGCACCATGCACCAAAAGAGTGACCAGCCACAACCAGCGCAAAAGTCAAATGCATCAACATCGGGCACGCCAAATGAGTTTGACCGGGCCGTGAAAGAAACCCTCAGCAATATTACCGATCCTTTTATGGTCAGGAGAATGGGCCTAAAACCCCGCAGCATCAAAAAGCTACCCACTGAAATACAACGCACCCTTGAACGGCGGCTGGATGAGGTGAATCTGGCTGAAGACGAGAGCGGGGAGTACATTCTGCATTTTGAGTACCAGCGCGACAATGAACCCGATATTATTGGGCGCATGATGGAGTACCGAGGCATCTTGTACAGAAAATATAAGAAGCCCATCATCCAGGCGGTGCTGTACTATGGAGATGAACCCATGAAGATGGACAATGAGTACACCGACCCGCAAACCACCATGCACTTTGAGTTGTTTGACATCCGCCAAACCAGTGCCCGCAGCCTCTTGACTTCGCCTTACCCAGAAGAGGTGGTGATGGCCGTACTGGCCAACTTTGACAAGGAAGCACCCGAAACCATCATCAAGGCCATCTTCAAAAGGCTCAAAGCATTGGCCAAAAGCGAAGCCGATTTCCAAAAATACAGCGAACGGTTGATCATCTTAGCCAAATCACGTAAATTTGAAGGAATAGCAGTAAAGACTAGAAATATGTTTGATGTAGAATACCACCCTGAAGATTTTTCTTTCTTCGCAGAAGCCCAAGCCAATGTAGAGCGGAAAACTACCCAATCCGTATCAAAGCAAATTGCTATGGAATTCCTTAAGATGGGCAAACACTCACTGGAAGAAATAGCCCTGGCCACCAAGCTACCCATCACCACCATACAGCAACTGGCCAATACCCTAAAAACCGGCGAAGCTTAGGCTTCAAATGCTCCAATTCCCCCTTGGCCCTTAAATGGGTGGCCAGCCAGCCATCCCTCCTCCACCCTGAACCTGCCACTGTATGCGCCTACGATCATTTTGAGCCTGCCGCTGTGTGCGCCCACCGGCGTAAAGGGTCCCTTCACGATAGAATCCCACCGCTTACTAATCAGTCCTACACGAAAGCAAAGCCCGGTGGCTGTGAACTGCATCATTATTAAATTGAGCCTGGAGGCTCTGCCAGGGCAGATACGAGCCTGGAGGCTCGCACCAGCAAGGGTGGCAAACAGCAAGTAACTGAGAAGTGGCTATTTGCAGTGCGGGAGCCGCGATAAATCGACGGCTCTATATCTGGTTGTGGGTGGATGCGCTCCGCCAGCTGGCGGAGGTCGGGGGCCGCGCAGGCCTACCC
>CAZXTW010000750.1:0-3595 GCA_964643525.1 uncultured Roseivirgaceae bacterium | reverse complement strand
TGGGTTTTTTATTAGCACCAGTAATGGTTGCATTTAGTTGCTGCCATGCGGCTTCCTGGTCAAGCCCCGCAGGTACCTGTAGGCGCCTGCTGTGGGTAATGATTTGGTGGTAGGCCTTCCCTTCATCACTTGCCGGTGGTGCTTCTGTCTGGTTTTTTTCCAACCAGGCTTTAATCAAATCGCTATGTTCATCAATGAATGACATCTCTCTAGTAAATTCTTTGCTATTGGCTTCTATGATTAAAGTGAACAATACTTGATAATAACTCGCAGGTCATACGATTTACAATTTGTGCTGTTCCTACCCTGTTTGTCAAAGCATGCTAAAGCTGCTAAAGGGTAAACTGTTTGGCCCCTGCCCAAGGGCTAAGGCCTGTTTGTTGCATTGTTAGTGGTAATACAAGGCGTAGGGAGTATACCCTACCTAAATTGTAAATATTTTTTATGTACAGGGCGCAAGCGGGGGGCAGGGCTATGATTATCGGGCCTCTTTAACAAAAAAAGTGAGGGTATCACTGCTAAAGCCGGCAAAAATGCCCCGGCCATTTTCAATATTGCCCACTTCAATATCAACAAAATTACCGGGCAGGCTGTTGGTGGTAAAATAGATTTCTAAAAACTCATCATCCATACTATACAGTATGAAATGATGGGGGCCATAATGTTTTACATCGTCTGGAAAAACCACCAGGTTGTCAGCATCTATTGGTGTGCCTAAAAAAGAATTATCCGGCGTGCGGCCCTGCAAATAGGGTACAGGGTCAGTTTCAAGGTTGTTCACTACCGGAAAGTAAAAGTCTTCTTCAGGGTTAAACCAACCTATTTGCAGGGGTTCTAAATCAATCGTGTCATTCGGGTTATCATCAGTCACATCAGCCACATACAGTATGTCACTGCTCATTTGCAGGCTCAGCGGGGCAGGGGGTACCTCGGTCAGGGCGGTAACCTGCTGGTCATCAACAGCAATCAGTAACTCATACGTATTACCTGCTGTTACCTGAATTGCCCCAAGGGGGTCATAATAATTACCCGGTTCAAATGGGTTTTCTTCAAGCGGAAACAGCAACCCGTTGGTTTCTATGGCTACTGACGCATTTGATACAGGCGGGCCTTCGCGTCCGTCAATGCCCAGGCGTGTTATTCTCACATCGGTTACTGGCACCCCGGCATAAATATAAGCCTCTACCACAAGCAGTTTTTCGGGTACTTCAACCACGTCTGGCGTACACCCCTGCAAGGCCAGCAAAGCTGCTAATAAAATGCCTGTTAGTATATGGAATAACCTAAGTTTCACAGCGTCAAAATTTCAAATGTACATACAAACTGCCTGTTAACCCCAACAGGTAAACATTGGTTAATTCAGGCCGCTGGTTATCTACGGCATCGTTAAAATTAACCCTTAACCTACGGTCTTTAATGTTGGCGCGGTTATACAAATTCAGCAGTGATATCCCTACAGTGCCCTGCCCACTGCCAACCCCAAAATGGTAGGCCGCACTTAAATCAAGCCGGTGGTAGGCTGGCAGGCGTGCTGCATTGCGTGCGCCATATTCTGTAATATTTCGTATTTCGCCGGTAGGTAACCTAATGCTATATTGGGCAGAGGGCGCATTAAAGGGTTTACCAGAAGCATATACCCACGTGACCGAAAGGTCCCAGGGGCCTTTGCTCCAGTTATTAACCAGTTTGAGCTCATGCCTTTGATCCTGGTTAGCGTAAAAACTGTTGCCATCGTTAATTTGATCAAACTGGTTGGTCGTGGCGCTTAACGTATAACTTAACCAACCGGTATGGTGGCCGGTACGTTTTTGCAGCAAAAACTCTACCCCGGTGCTCTGTCCCTCGCCAACAGCCAGCTCTGACTCCTGCTCACGGTCAAGGCCAAACACAGCCAGCGGGTCCACATTATACTCTGTAATACCGTCAAGGTTTTTATGATAAACCTCTACATCAATTAAAAAATTATTAAACTCATAAGTAGCCCCACCAATAAATTGGGTGGCCGATATTTCCGGAATAAAATTACCATCAGCAAGTAGCCAAAACTCCTGCACACCCAGGTAGGTGTCGTTAATCTGTGCCCTGTTTACAAACTGAAAGTACTGGCCAATAGCACCTTTAACTGAAAACTTTGAGTTAAAGCCGTACTTGAACGATAGCCGGGGCTCAGCATACCCTTCACTGGTATTACTAAATTCTGATACACGCAGGCCAGCCTTTACCTGGCTCCATTCGTTCAGCTGGTGGTTCAGCTCACCAAAAATACCGTAGTATGAGGCAGTATCAACAAAGCTGTCGTCTACCTCATTGTCATACTGGTTGCGGTACCGTATTTGGTTTTCAGTAGCAAATGCGCCAAACTTTAAGCTGTTTTTCTGGCTCAGCTGCCAGTCAAAGCCCAGCTTAATGCTAAACTCATTCACATCATTATCTTCTCTAAAAGCAAACCCATCACCCTCGTCAAGGTCTTCAGCAATAAAAAGGTAGCTGTGCACAAAATCATGATTCCTGAAAAAGTTTGAGTATGATACATTCAAATCACTAAACAGCCTGTTGTTCCACTGCCTGGTCCACTTCAGGCTATACCCTGTGTTGCCCCACTGGTTATCGTCTTGCCACTCTTCATTAAAAAACACATCAAAGGTAGAGGCCGTAAAGCCAAAATCAGTAGCCAGGTTATCTTTGCCATTATATACGCTAATAGTAGTCAGGTCACGTGCTGAGGGCCTGAAAGACAGTTTGGCGTTAATGTCATAAAAATAGAATTTGGGTTCGCCTTCTTCCAGAATTGTACTGTTGCCAGGGGCTATAGAGGCGGGCTCATTATCTCTTATATTGTTAAAAATTGTTCTGTACAACGGGCTTTGAATAATATCAGTATATGAGCGCCTGGCAGCCAGCAGCAGGGCGCCTTTGCCCCACAGGGGTACTTCAAGCAGGCCGCTGGTACTGATCATATTCGTGTTCAACTCTACTGATGGCTTATTGGTATTGCCGTTTTTACCTGTAATATCTACTACGCTAGATACCCGGCCCCCATACCGTGCCCCAAAGCCTCCTTTGTACAGTTGCACATCTTTAATAGCCAAACTGTTAAAGGCACTAAACACCCCAAAAAAATGATCGAGGTGGTACACAGTAAAGTTATCGTACAGCACCAGGTTTTGTTCTACAGTACTGCCCCGAATTACCAGCCCCGCTGAGGTTTCATTTGAGCCGCTTACTCCGGGCAGGAGCTGTAGCGTGCGCATCACATCTGTTTCGCCCAGGTTTGAAAGGGTTGATAGTTTTCTTGGGTTGATTGAAAGCTGACTTATGCCATCTGTGCTGCGCAGCATTTGTGTAGGCCGGTCTTGCACTACTACCTCTTCTAACAGGGCTGATGACCGCTTCATGGCAACTACCACCACATTACTGGCCATATCAGGGCTTATGGTCATATTGGTAGGCTCATAGCCCAGGTATTGTACCATCACTCCATTCTTGTCTGAAGGAAAGTTGAGCAGACTAAAACGCCCGTCAATATTAGTAGTGGTATAAATAGATGTACCCGGCACTGATATAAGGGCATTGGGTAGGGTTTCGCGGCTTTCAT
>CAZXTW010000749.1:0-3596 GCA_964643525.1 uncultured Roseivirgaceae bacterium | reverse complement strand
GCTTAATAAAAGCAAACAGGGCAGGCGTGCATTTGGCATAGCCCCCAAAGTGGTAGTCAGTAATTACCTCATAATTATTGTATGGGCCACAATGGGCACGCTGTAGCAGTTGGGCTACCTCCTGTTGCAAAAAAGCCCCACCCTTTAATGCGGCAAAACCCAGTGCCTGCTTATGGCCTGCAAGGCCCTGTACTACCCCGGCCAGGGTACCGCCTATGCCAGGTGTACACAGGTAGTCAAAAGGCTGTTTAATTTCTTGCTCCAGCTCAGCCACACCGCGCAGTGCCTGTACATTGCTGCCCCCCTCTGGCACCAGGTAAAAGCTGCCGTATTGTGCCTTTAATGTCTCAAGCACCTCTGGTGTGTCTTTTTGGCGGTAGGTAGCGCGGTCAATATAATGCAGCTGCATGCCTGCGGCCTGTGCAAAGCTAAGGGTGGGGTTTAACGGGTGGGTGGCTTCACCACGAATAATACCAATGCTTTGCAGGTTGGTTGCTTTGGCTAAAGCGGCCACAGCATAAATATGGTTTGAGTAGGCCCCCCCAAAAGTGAGCAGCTGGTGGTGGCCTTCTGCCTGGGCTGCGGCAAGGTTGTACTTTAGCTTGCGCCATTTATTGCCAGAGGCGTAGGGGTGCAGCAGGTCGTCTCGCTTAATGCTTAGCTGCACGCCTGCGGCATTAAGCACAGGTGCCCGCAAAGCAACCACAGGGGCAGGGGGTGGGGTAGGCAACATACCCCAAAAATAGTTGATTGTGCCCTAACCCCTAGCCCCAGCCTGTTATCAGCAATTGCCCTGCCTTTACCGGCCCGTTACCTTACTTTGTATTAGACTATATAATAGATATGTGCGGTGCCATTGGGTAAAAGTGCAAATAGGTCTTGGCCAGGGTAGGCTAAATGGCGGGCAAGGCAGGGGGTTACACCTATATTTGGTACTTTTGCAGGCCAAACGCAATAGCCTATGAGCGAGAATAACCCAGCACTTGACCCTGATGAAGAATTACCGGGTGATGATGCGCTGTTTGAACACCACCGCATTCAGGTAGATGCCCGCCAAACACCCCTGCGCATTGATAAGTTTTTGATGGACCGCCTGCCCCATGTAACCCGTAACAAGGTGCAGCAGGCCATTAAAGACGAGTACGTGAAGGTGAACGACAACACCATTAAGCCCAATTATAAAATCAGGCCGCTAGATGTTATTGTGATAGCCCTGCCCGAGCCCCCGCGTGATACTGAAGTGGTGCCAGAGCCGCTTGACCTTACTATTGTTTATGAAGATGAACACCTGCTTATAGTCAACAAAGCTGCGGGCATGGTAGTGCACCCGGCTTTTAACAATTGGTCGGGCACCCTGGTCAACGGGCTGGCTTACCACTTTAAGCAGCTGCCAGAAATGGAAGGCAACGAGGGACGGCCGGGCCTGGTACACCGCATTGATAAAGACACCTCTGGCCTGTTGGTTATTGCCAAAACCGAGCTGGCCATGCAAAAACTGGCCAAACAGTTTTATGACCACAGCATTGAGCGCACCTACTACGCTCTGGTATGGGGCCTGCCTGAGCCGGCCGAAGGTACCATTAACGTAAACCTGGGCCGCAGCCTGAAAGACAGGCGTGTTACGGCGGCTTTTCCTGAAGGTGATTTTGGCCGCCATGCTGTAACCCACTACCGTACCATTGAATCTTTGCGGTATGTAACGTTGGTGCAATGCAACCTTGAAACAGGCCGTACCCACCAAATAAGGGCACATATGAAACACCTGGGTCACCCCCTGTTTAACGATGCCACCTATGGGGGCGATACTGTGCTGAAGGGTACTGCCTTTAGCAAATACAAATCGTTTGTACAAAACTGCTTTAAGCAAATGCCCCGGCAGGCGCTGCATGCCAAAACCCTGGGCTTTGTGCACCCGGCCACCGGTAAGCATGTGCAGTTTACCTCTGAGCTGCCCCCAGATTTTACCGGTGTTATTGAAAAATGGCGCCATTATGTACAATACAATTGATAGTGCCGCAATAGCCTGTTATATTACCACCCCAAACACGTAACCGAGGCTTACCCCCTAACCAAATCATGGCACCAACCAAAAAACGCAGGCTTGCAGCCATCATGTTTACTGACATGGTAGGGTATACCGCCCTGATGCAGGAAGACGAGCAGCGTGCCAAGCAAAACCGAGACCGCCACCGCCAGGTACTTGAAGCACAGATAGCCCAGCATGGCGGGCAAATATTGCAGTATTATGGTGACGGTACCCTGAGCATTTTTGACAGCACCATTGAAGCAATAAGCTGCGCTGTAGGCATACAACAGCAATTGCAGCAAGAGCCCCGCATACCCCTGCGGGTGGGTATTCATACGGGTGATGTGGTGCAGGATAATGACGGCATATATGGCGATGGGGTGAATATTGCCTCTAGAATAGAATCATTGGCCGTGGCCGGCAGTGTACTGATTTCTGCCAAGGCCTATGACGATATTAAGAACCACCCCAACCTGCATGCCACCCCTATGGGCACCTTTGTGCTTAAAAATGTTGTCTCGCACACCGCGGTATATGCCCTCACCAACAGTGGGCTGGTGGTGCCCCACCCCAATGACATTAAAGGCAAGCGGCAAGAGCAGGAAAAAAGCATTGCCGTGCTGCCTTTCCTGAACATGAGCAATGATGCTGAAAACGACTACTTTGCCGATGGCATTACTGAAGAGCTCATTAATGTATTAACGCATATTGATGGCCTGCGCGTAACGTCACGCACCTCTTCGTTTTCATTCAGGGGCAAAGACATTGATGTGCGCGAGGTGGCCCGCCAGCTGAATGTAAACTACCTGTTAGAAGGCAGCGTGCGCAAAGCCGGTAAGCGGGTGCGCATTACAGCACAGCTCATTAACGCGACTGATGGCTACCACCTGTGGTCTGAAAACTTTGACCGCCTGCTGGCCGATATCTTTGACCTGCAAGATGAAATATCGCGTATTATTGCCAACCGCCTGCGCGAAAAGCTGGGTAGCCAGGAGTCAAAGCAGTCGCTGCGCCAGGCACCTACCAACAACATTACGGCCTACAACCACTACCTGCAAGGCTTGTTTCATATGAACAAGTTTACCCTGCAACACGTCAAAGAAGCCATTCATCACTACCAGCAGGCCCTGGCTGAAGAGCCAGAGTTTTTCTTGCCTCACCTGGGGCTGGCGCAATGCTTCATGTTTTTGGGCACCATTGGGCAAATGAACAATAAAGAAGCCTACACCAAATCGAGGCAGGCAGCCGAGACTGTGCTTGCTGCTGACCCTGGTAACCTTGATGCCCTGCTTCACATTGCCCTCTTTGAAATATTTTACAAGTTTGATATAGCAACAGCGCTGCAAAGGGTGCAACAGGTGCTGAGCGTCAATCCCAACCATGCTGAAGCGCATTATGCCCTGTGCCTGGTATACCTGGTAGCCAAAAGGTTTAAAGAAGCCATATTAAGGATTAAGGAACCCTATGATACAAGATGTACAAGGGTACATCATCATACAATGACACATTATGATGCAAGACAGCTCTCTCAGCTCTTAGAAGATGTGCTGTCTGTCATAATGTACCCAAG
>CAZXTW010000748.1:0-3596 GCA_964643525.1 uncultured Roseivirgaceae bacterium | reverse complement strand
AGTATAAAAAGCGAGCAGGGTAAATTCACTAAAGTAGCGGTTACCCTGCCCGATAAGATGGTACCTACTATGACGCTGGGCTAAGTAGGCAATAGGTTTGGTTGCTTAATAGATTAAGCTATTATTTCTTTAATATCTTCAATGCTTTCATGCTGGAATGACTGAAGCGCCTCGTGCAGGTTAACCTGTACCCTGAGTGCTTTCAGGCCTTTTACGCCTTGTAAATCTTCCAGCTCAAGGTGTTCTGTTTCGCCAATAAGGAACTTCTTGCTCACCAAAAAGTCAATAAACTTTTCGAATTGCTTCAAGTCTTTATCGTATGAGTACACAATGGCTATTTTACCCGGTTGGGTTAAACGCTCATTGGTGCCTTTGATGTGGGCCTTGTCAATACGTTTTTTAACAATTTCATACCTGATGTTGTAGGCGCCGTCAACATCAAACTGTTTTTCATCAAGCCTGAACTTAACTGATAGCGGGTTGCTGTGCAGTAGTATGAGGTGAGTCATATCTAAAGGCACTTTTAAGCTGGGCTTCATTTGGGCTGACAGGCGGGCAATTTCACAGGTGGTAATGAGCTGCCACAGCCTCAGGTTGTTCAGGTAAAAGTTATTGAACTTTTTCTGGTTAACCATGCTCTGGCCTATATAAATGTTGTACTCTACCCCGTCAGTATTGTAGCGCTCAAAATAATGCGGAAACATTTTCTGGGCAATTTGCTCTTCCTGATCAAGGAAGGTAGAGATTTTTTCATTGAGGTGGGTAAGGCTTTCTTCAAACTCTTGACGCTTGTTGTACACAATGCCCAGTTTGGGGTCAAGGCCATTCCAGTACTTTTGGGTAATACGCTTAATTACAGGCGAGTTGGCCGCCAGGTCTTTCAATAGCGGCTCTACCTGGCTCTGCAAAAAGTCTATTATGCTGAATTCATCACCAGAGAAAAGGCCTTTTACCAGAGAGTCTTCAAACTTATTGAGCTGGTACACCATCTCTTCCATAATGGGCAGGGGCTGTATATCACAAGCCTCAAGCATGATGTTTTTTGCCAGTTCAAGGTGCTCAATCAGGTCAGACTTAATGGCTGAGTTTCTGATGGTTGAAGAACTTCTGATATCAGATGCGCCATAAAGCGGGTACACCTCTGGAAATACAATTTCTTCAGGCTCAGTGTTTACACCCTGCTCTTCTAAATCAATTACATTCAGGGCGGCATTAATAAAGCGCCACTCAACACTGGGGTGAATAGCGGTGTACTTTTGTTTGATAATGGCCTGTATGCGCGTTTCCATATCTTCTGTGCTGCGCTGCACAGCAATGGCAAACAGGGGGGCAATTTCATCTATTTTAAAATTATCTGCCGTGTTGAATGCACCCGGTACAGACGAGGCCAATTCAAGCAGCCCCAGAAACTGACCATCATAATGCAGGGGGGCTATTGCCATGCTATGGATGTTTTGGCTAAGCATGTCAATGGCTACTTGCCCTTTTTGTTCTTTTATGAGCTCAAAGTCATATACATAGTAGGGCTCAGCCTTTTTGGCAAAGGCATCGTGCACCTCACCTACAGAGCAGTTGCAGTTAATGCCCTGGGTGCTTTGCACCATAAAACTGTTGTATATGTTTTTGCCAAAGTTAAGCAGCCCGTTGCCTCCTTTTTGGAAGGCAGATACGCCCAGCCTTAACTCTTTGTTTTGAAACAGCACCCTTAGGTTGTGCTGCAGGGCATTGAACTTATCTTTAGAAGTGATGCTGTCGCGGTCAATCAGGTTTAATTTAATAGATGCCAGCGCCTCTTGCTCAGTCACATCAATAACCTGAAACAGCGCAAAACCAGAAAACAAAAAGTGCTGAGGGGGCAGGTGCTTTTTCCATACCTCAAGGTCTTGCACGTTGGCTTTAATATCGTTCAGGTCTGCCTCACTTAATTTGGGTAGCTTTTTACCCGTAAATTTAATGGTGCAAAACTTGGGGTTAATAAGCAGTTTGTAATGCCGGTCAAGGCCTGTTGTCTGGTCTTTGCGGTTAAACAACATACTGCCTTTGGCATTGAGCGTTACATTGTAAAACTGCTCTAGTATGGCTACATAGGCCTTAGTGGCCCTTGAGTTATAGAGTTGCTCTTCTGTAAGGTCAGAGAAGATATCACTAAAGTTGCCTTTGAGTTGTAAAACAGATTCAAAAGCAGGCGTAGTGTAAAAGGTATGTGGCTTGTAGGGTATAATGGCGGCAATCATCTGGTCGTGTTGCAGGCCGCTGGGGAAAATGGGCGTCATTAACTCAGCCACAAGCTCTTTGTGCTTTTCAAACACACTTAAGTCTGTAATCTGGCCAGTTAACTCTGGCACATCTTTAAGGGCGGCAAGTAGGCTTTTAGCATATTTTGATGCTATTTGGTTGCTTTGGGCCACCTGTTGCCAATGGTTAATTACAAACTCTAAGTTAAGTTCGGTTTTGAATAGAAAGTTGTTGGTATAGTTGTTAGTTGTATCCATGCGTCGTAGAATTCAATTACCCATATTACAATATACAATCTTTTTGCTACGGATGCCAAAGTTAGCACCTTTATAGTTGCATGTGCAACTGTTGCAATACGTTTATTAGTTTAAGTTGGTTTCATTTATAGGGTTTAAGTCGTATTAGGCCAACAAATATTGTAGCTAACTATAAAATTAGTCAGCAGGCAGACAGAAATTCACCCTTTTTACTGCTACTTGTTGCTACAGCTTTAAACGGCACCATTAAATTTTTAACAATTGTTTTATGCAATAAACACGGGTGGTGCATCTAATGTTACAGGCCGCCTAATGGAGGCCAAGACTGTAAAACACAATCATGAACTATAAATTTTTAAGACTATGGAGTTAAAGAAAGCCCCAAAAGCAGATATGAACCGCCACAGAAGTGTATTTTTTAATTTTGGCCTGGCACTGAGCCTGGCCGTGGTACTGGTAGCGTTTGAATGGAAAACATTAAAAGAGGCTGACCAGTCAATGGTGGTTATGGGTGAAGAAGACCTGATTGAACTTGAACAACCCCCGGTTACCGTGCAGCCCCCACCACCCAAGCCGGTTATACCGCAGGTGATTATTGAACAGCCTGATGAGGTAGTGATAGAAAAACAGCCCGAGGTAGTTTTTACTATTGAGCCAGATAATTTTGACCCTGATGATATTGTAATACCTGAAGAGACTATTCCTGAAGAAAAGCCTGAAAAGATATTTCTCATGTCAGAGGTGCAGCCAGTGCCTAAAGGTGGCTTAAAGGGCTTTTACCAGTTTTTGGGTAAAAAAATTAAATACCCCAGTATGGCACGCCGCGCCGGGGTAGAGGGTAAAGTAATTGTATCTTTTGTGGTAGATAAAGACGGCAGCCTAACCGACATACAAGTGCTGAGAGGTATTGGTTATGGTTGTGATGAAGAGGCCCTAAGGGTGCTGAAGATGGTACCCAACTGGAGCCCCGGCAGGCAGCGGGGCGAGCCTGTGAAGGTGCGCATGTCAGTGCCAATTACATTTAGTTTTAACCGATAGTATTTTTTAGTTTGCTTAACAGTAGGTAGATGGTATTTTTTCAGGGCCTTGCAATACGTTGCAAGG
>CAZXTW010000747.1:0-3606 GCA_964643525.1 uncultured Roseivirgaceae bacterium | reverse complement strand
CACCAGATTCGAGGATTTTCTCAACAGAGCCCTGAATGCTAGGGTGATCAATTTCGCCAGAAGACATGCTATAGAATAGGAACAAGATACCACCTAACACAACTACTCCAATAATACCCTTGATCGAGCTCTTAAAGTCGTTTGCTGTAGCAGCCGAGTCAAGGCTGACAAGCCATTTTTGCATTTTGCCTGAGCTATCCAGGCTTGAAAAGCGCGCAATGAACAGCCCCAGGGTAAACAGCATACCCGTTTTAATTACCTGCGGTATGGCATTCCAGGTGGCAATGGCCTTTTCTGCCGCCAGTATGGTGGCACCCAAAATTGGGCCCAGTGCCGTCAGTGCCGCCCATGTTGATGCTTTATTGGTTATAAAGGCATCGCCAGCTTTTAAAAAGGGCAGCACAATGGCATCTACCTTTTTTTCTGTTTCGCTCGCGCTTTGCTCCTGGCCCAGGTAGGTGATCATCACTGTTTTAGCCAGCTGCCAGCTTAGCTGCGAGGGCTCCATGTTTTCTATTTTATGGGCCACGGCATAGCCCGCGCCCGCGCCCAGCAGGCCGCCGATGGCCCCGCCAATCAATGCGCCGGGGGGGCCTGCTACGGTGCCTCCAATAATGGCCCCCACGGTGGTGCCGGCCCCCGCACCAGTGGTGGTGAGGTTTGTAGAGAGGTTTAGCTGCACAGTGGGCAGCCCTCCGCCGGTATAGGCCCTGTCTGGATGGGCCGGGGCACTAATAATGGTAGGCGTCAGGGCCGCCCGCTGTATGGCTTTGCTGCCCATTACATCGGCCTCGCGCTCTAGCCCGGCATCATCATTAATGTTAACCGCTGCTTTGAGCTGCATGGTGGGCTTTACGCGGCCCTGCTTTTGCTGCACTACGTGCCAGGCTTCGTGGGGCAGGTGTTTTTCCTGGCCTGGGGCCACGTGTATGTCAGTGCCCTGGGCATAGGCATGTGCATTAAGCTGGGCGGGCTTGTTGCTGTTGTAGTGCACCTTTACATCATCCATGCTGTGGCCACTCAGGCTTTCAATGCCGCTTTTCAGGTTGCCGGGCAGGCCGGTGTTGTTGGGGGCAGGCGGGGTGGCCCCAGCACCATTGGCGGCCTGGTTGTAGCTTTGCAGTTGGGCCACCTGTGTGCTGCCGTTGGCCAGCTGCTGGTAGCTTTGCAGTTGGGCTACGCCGGGTGGGGCCAGGCTGGCCCCCAGGCTTGTACTGGTAGGGGCCGGGGCGGCGGGCTGGCGCTGGGCCGGGGCTTTTTGTTGAGGGCTTTGCATGGGCGTTAGATTAGCGTGGGGTAAATGGTAATGCCTGCCTTGACCAGCCTAATATTATCAATGCCAGCAGGCTGCGTAATGTGGCCTATATTGTTACGTGTTTCTACTGCATCTTTTACCTGTTGGGCGTTCCACCCGTCAGGGAAAAAGGTTGAGCGGTTGGCTTTAATCAGCACCAGCTGGCCCTTGGTGTCTTTACCCTGGTTTTTAACTTCCTGCTGCTTGCCGGGCCGTATACGCACCTGGGCGGTGTAAAAGTTATTGGCAGCGTTTTGCCGGGTGCCAGGCACAGCTTCTAGCCATGAGTTGGGGTTGCCCGCCCAGTGGTAGCCCGTAGGCTTGCCGTTGTAATCGCCCCGCCAAATATGCACCCAGGTAGCAGCTGGCATGGGCTTGCGAGGAACGGCCACAGCCACATGCCCGCCAGCGGCTGCTTTGGTTGATACTTTGGCCTCAACCAGTGCCTCAAGTAATTCAGTAAAGCCCGGTGATATAATGTCAATCACGGTATGTGAAATGCCGTTGAGGTCTATGTCTATCATCCGCCTGATCGACTCATCAGGCCCATCCCAATTACCCAGCAGCCGGTTTTTCTTTACGTTGGTGGTAATATGGGTATCATCAAGGGTGTGCTTCTGGTGGAATACCACCCATTTGACGTAGCGCTCGGGGCTGTCAAGGCCCCAGTGGTGCCTGATTACCTCGCCTGCTTCATGCACCACCTGGTTCTGGTGGTTTTCCATTTGCATCACCACATGGCCATGCTCGGCCAGTTCTGCCAGGATGGGCACCAGCAATCCGTCAAGTATGGGCACATGGGCATCTGTAAGCTGGTGGTTGCCCAGTATGGTTTTAAGCTGTTGCCGCAGGGCAGGGCTTTCGGGGGCTAGGGGGGTGTACCGGTTCAGTTCGCGGTTAAACTCAGCTGGTGCAATGGTGCCTGCCTCTGTCAGGGCAAAGGTATACTCGTTGGGTTGGGCAGCCATTTCATGCACCACCGCCTGTTGTGTTGGGGTGGCGTGCGGGTACTTTTGTAGTATGGCCTCGGCCGTGGTGGGGCTTTCGTCGTCATCCATATGCCCCAGCTTATTCAGCCTGCGTTGTATGGTGCCTTTCGCCCCCAGGTTGGCCGCCTGCTGGTAGCCCTGCAGTTGGGTTACCTGTGTGCTGCTGTTGGCCAGCTGCTGGTAGCTTTGCAGTTGCGCCACGCCGGGCGGGGCCATGCTGGCCCCCTGCCCGGTAGCTGTACTGGTTGGGGCTGCTGGCTGGCGCTGGGCCGGTGCTTTTTGCTGGGGGCTGTGCATGTTTCCTTTTTTCTTCCTTTTTAGCGTTTATCAGTATGGTTCAAGTGTTTTAAACCACCCCGCACAACCCTGCAAGCTCGCCCCTGCCTTGAAAAGGAGGGGAGTTCTTGTTTGGTTGTAGGTCTACCACGCTCGTGGTCGTGGGTCTACCACGCTCGTGGTTGTGGGTCTACCACGCTCGTGGTCGTGGGTCTACCACGCTCGTGGTCGTCACCCTACATCGGTCGATGTTGCCACCCTACATCGGTCGATGTCATGCCGGTTTGCCTGCTGGTGCAGGCTGCATTTGCAGGGCCCTGTTGCCCATATGGGTGGCTTCGCTTTCAAGGCCGGCATCGTCATTAATGTTTACAGCTGCTTTTAGCTGCATGGTGGGCTTTACTCGGCCCTGCTTTTGCTGCACCACGTGCCAGGCCTCATGGGGCAGGTGCTTTTCCTGGCCACTGGCCACATGTATGTCAGTGCCCTGGGCATAGGCATGGGCATTGAGCTGGGCAGGCTTGGGGCTGTTGTAATGTACCTTCACATCATCCATGCTGTGGCCGCTCAGGCTTTCAATGCCGCTTTTCAGGTTATTGGGCAGGCCCGTTTTGTTTTCCATGCGCTGCACAGGCCCATCCTCTTTATTGGCTGCACTTTGGCAGGCACACAGCTGGGCCACCTGCTGGCTGCTGTTGGCCATACGCTGGTAGGTGGCCAGTTGGGCCACCCCCGGCGGGGCCAGTTTGGCACCGGCTGGCCCCACAGCCCTGGGCTGTACAGTTTTACTGGCTTTTTGGTTGATTAATCGCTTCATGGTTCATTGGTTTGTTACCAATTCTGGTCATGCGGTTTGTACTCAGTGGTATGCCCCATTTGGGGCTGGTTCATTTGCCCGGTTACTTTATTGGCCCCTTTGCCCATGCCGCCAAATTTTTGCTCGGCCCCTACGTGGGCATCAATCACATACTTAGAACTATGTCTGAGGTACAGGTTTTTGGCTTTGCTGGATGCCTTGGCACCATTCAAGGCCTTTGAGACTTCAGT
>CAZXTW010000746.1:0-3619 GCA_964643525.1 uncultured Roseivirgaceae bacterium | reverse complement strand
TTTGCTTAGTAGCGGGGGCAGGACTCGAACCTGCGACCTTCGGGTTATGAGCCCGACGAGCTACCAACTGCTCCACCCCGCGCCATAAACCGTTGTTCAAAACGGGATGACAAAAGTAGGCGGATGCCTGTTAAAATGCAAGTATGCTTTAAAATAATGTGAATAATATTTTAGGTCAAGGGCTTTACCAGCTGGTAAGCAAGCACTTACAGCAGATGCGTGGCCTTGGTTGCTGCTAAGTATTGCCTGTGCAAAACGGTGGGCATTGCAGCCTTGCCGAGTATAACGCAAATAGTTTTATGCTAGAATATTCAAAGAATAGGCTACGAAACTTTAATGAATAGCTTAAATTGTTAGTTACATTAACCAATCGTACAGACCTATGAAAAAGTTAGCTTTGAAAGAACTTCAGGTAAAAAGCTTTGTTACCGGTTCTGACTCTTTTAATGTTGAAACCATTAAAGGGGGTACGTGCCCTTACGTATGCCTGACAGACCCTTTGTTTACACAAGACCCTCATGGCTGTGTAAGCGCCCCCCAGTTTATTTGTGACGACCCACACGGTGTAACCCGTGCCCATGCCACCTGCTAAATAGCACGGGCATGTATAGAGCCCTTGTTTAAGTGTGCTCTGTGTGCGTTTTTAGGGCAGGATTAGAAAAATCCTGCCCTAATTATTTTTAGAATACCCCCATTATAGTGTTTAGCAAGGCATATTTGCCGGTTGTGTAGTGCGTAAAGCACTTCATGGAATTATCAGGAACGCATAAATGCGCTTCTGCATCCTATATTCAAGCCATGTTGTTTTGAGCCTTCGTTTTTTTGGAAAAGTGCCTAGAATTTTGCTTTTTAACAGTCGTATGTATGTTTTAGGCTAGTGCGTGTATTATTTGTAAACGGCATATCTAGTAAATTTGAATAAATGTAAGCCAAAACTATAATTACCTATAGTAGGTTTATAAAAGTAGAAAGTGAAGTCGATTTGTATTATTAGTCAAATAGAACCTTAAACTCAAATATGATGGAAAGAAAGCGTACAAAAAAGACCAAGGAAATGATTAAAACGCGGCAGTTTAATATGCTGATGTCGGCCATGAGAGGCACCAATTCGGTAGATAAGCTGAATCGTTTTGATAAGAAGTTCCATGAAGACGAAGAGGAAGAAGAGCAGGAAGTTTAATTGGTCAAGTTGGTGCTATAAGTAGCACGCAAGGAATACCCTAATTAGATATTTAAACAAGTGAGGTTACTAACGTTACCTATTAATAAGCCGGCCAAACTGTCGGCTTTGTTTTTAATTTATGTCATGGCTACATATAACCTGCCGCCAGTCACAAAATTAGCCTAACGCTTATTAGTTTTTTAAGACTGAAAGGTGCAGGCCAGTAACATATTCTTTACATTGTGCCTAACACCCACAATCATTATTTTTTGCTGTGATGTAGTTTATTCGGTTGGGTTACATTGATCAGTTAGGCTCAATATTCAATGTGATCAAATTACTGTTAATTTAGTTTTATTGGTTAATTATTGCTGATTTGGGGTGGCACCACTCACCAAATTGTATTACTATTTTGTTATCAATTTTCATTTTTTCGGCCTTAGTCAGGAACATTTTTTAGCTGAATAGCGTAAAAACCTTACAACATGCAAAGCATTGGCCTATTTTAACTAAATGAGTTCAATGGTTAGCAAAAAGCCCAGACGGCTATAAACATATTTTGTTTTTTTGGCTTTTTGATTATTACAAACTAAGCCGTATATTGAATATACTTTAGTGCCAGAACCGGTTTACTGGACATTTGAATTAGCTAATTATAAGAGTTTTAGCGAGCTAAAAGAGTAACTGAGTAACGATTGATGAATGTTGGTCTTGAGCTTGTACCCTTGGTATAAGTTCAGGTTTTAGAAAGATTCCCAGAATACATTTTAAGACCAGTCAATTTAAAGGTGCATAAGTCATTGTGTACTATTTATTACACTGATTGTTCTTATAAGACTATTATTTACAACCAAAAACAAAACATACAATGGTACGTAGTATTCAGCACTTAGTAAGTGGTGAAGAGTCATTGGTTTGGCTCAATCCCGCAAAAGCAAAACAATTATCTGGCGGCACCGGCACCGGTGATTCAAATAACCCGCCACCTCCTCCACCCCCACCACCACCACTTGAAACCAGATCTTTTGGCGGCACCAAATGGGGCTAAGCAAAAAGTTTAGATAAATAATAACAGATTGTGTTGCTACTGGCAAAGCATTGGGCTATGCTTGTGGTAGCACAATCTTTTTCTTAATAAGGTGATATTAATTATATTTGAAGTTATGCGGCATTGAGTTATGGAACCAAAGTATAATCATCACCGGCTTCTTTTTAGACTTTTTTTTATTCTGGTCTGTGTACCTGCACTATTCAGTTCGTGCGATCTGGGTATCTCTGATGTAAATCAAGACAGTGTTAAAGAAGAGTTGGGCAATTTATCAAGGCTCACACGTGAGTTTATGGTGTCTGACCCTCAAAAGGCCCTAGAGGCTGCCGAGCGTCAGCGCATCCTGGCTGCCGAGGTAAATATGAACAGCCATGTAATTGACGCTTACGCCATGTCTGGCCACATTAATTTATTGTGGCAAAAGCACGACAGGGCTGTTGATAACCTGGCAATGGTGCTTGAGCAGCCTGATATTGATAAGTTGCCCCAGGTAAAAGCCAATGTTTACCATAACCTGGGCAAAGCCTACCACCAGTCATTTTTATACCCACAGGCAATTGAGTACTTTGAGAAGTCACTCAGGCTTAATTTAGCTGCTGAAAACACTAATAAT
Source organism: uncultured Roseivirgaceae bacterium (assembly GCA_964643525.1). Taxonomy (GTDB): domain Bacteria; phylum Bacteroidota; class Bacteroidia; order Cytophagales; family Cyclobacteriaceae; genus CAZXTW01. The sequence goes on along the minus strand of CAZXTW010000746.1, from coordinate 796 downwards.
ATAGGGCTTGATTATTTAAATATTGGGCAGTCAAAGAAAGCGTTAAATGAATATGATGGCGCTTTAGAAGCGTTTGAAAAAGCATTTGAGCAGTATAAAACTGTAAACAACCGGTTGCAGTTAGGTAAGGTCTGCAATGATATTGCCAATTTACAGGCCGATAGAAAGGAATTTGCCAAGGCTTTTGAATACTATAAACGGGCAGAAGAGTATACTTCTGACTCTCATTTAAAATGCCTCATACTCAATAATGTGGGTTACTTATACTTTAAAGAGGGGCGGTTTGAATCGGCCATTACCAATTTAGAAAAGTCGTATCAACTATCGTCCAACTTCTCTTTTCCTACCAATACGTTGCTGGCCACCGTAAATTTGGCCAGGGTGCAGTTTAAGTTGGGTAATGACGCCGAAGGCATAACCTTACTACAGAAAGCAGTGCGCGAGCATGAAGGTAGTGGCTACCATGATGACCTTGAGTATGCCCTTAAAGAGCTTTCTGCCCATTATATGAAAGAACGCGACCTTGAAAACTTTGCTGATTATAATAATAGGTTAATTGAATTGTACCGGCCCCTGGCTACAAAGCAAAAAGACCTGCAACGCAAAAACAGGCAACTGCTGGTTGACCAGAGTACGGTGGCCATACACAGCAGGCAAGACCTGGTAAAGGCCAATCAGCGGGTTTCGGGCCTGTGGAAGAGTTTTACCATAGCCCTGGGCCTGATTATTGTTTTAGCGTTGGTTGTTTCGCGTTGGTATTATCGCAAACACGTTGTTGGGGCTAATACTGAATAAG
>CAZXTW010000745.1:0-3647 GCA_964643525.1 uncultured Roseivirgaceae bacterium | reverse complement strand
CAAAACCACACCATTTCTGACCAGAACGAGGCCCTGACCGAGCTGAACACCACCAAGGACAAGTTTTTTTCTATCATTAGCCATGACCTGAAAGGCCCCCTGAATACGCTCAGGGCATTTTCAAGTATGCTCATGAACCATACCGATGCCCTGAGCAAGGAAGAGATTAAAGACCTGGCCACCGACCTTGACAAAAGCCTGAAGAACCTGTTTAGCCTGCTTGAAAACCTGCTTAACTGGGCCCGCTCACAAACCGGGCGTATTGATATGCAGCCTACCAACTTTAGTATATTAGATGTGGTACAGGAAAACGCCACCCTGCTTGAGCAGCAGGCTGCCAACAAACAAATTACCATTGATACCACCAACACCAGCCGCCTGCATGTCAACGCCGACCGCAACACCATTACCACGGTGGTGCGCAACCTGATAAGCAACGCCATTAAGTTTACTGAAGCAGGCGGGCGCGTAAGCATTGCCACCCAGGAATGGGCCGATGCGGTAGAGGTTGCCGTGACAGACACTGGCGTGGGCATGCCAGAGGCTGTGCGCCAAAAGCTGTTTAGAATTGATGTAAAGCACAGCACCCTGGGCACCAATAAAGAAAAGGGCACCGGCCTGGGGCTGGTGTTATGTAAAGAGTTTGTAGAGTTGAACCACGGGCAAATTAGTGTTGAAAGCACCGAGGGCGTTGGTTCTACCTTTCGGTTTACTATTCCTTTGGTTAAAGAAGCACCTGCCAGTTAACCCTTATTTTGATTTACCTGCCAATGGGTGTATTTTGGTTACAACATAGCATTATCAACCAAAGCAGTGACCACCACTATGACCCTATTGTGCCGCCTTTTGCTGCCCGCCATCATCATGGCTGGTATAGCCTTGCCCGCCCTTGCTCAGGTAAACCTGAACCCAGAGCGGTTTAGCTTTGAAACCAACCTTAATTATACTGCCTCGGTGCCCTCACCAGCACAGTTTTTGGGGTATGAATTGGGCACCGAATACACCATATACCACCAGGCAGTGGCCTACTTCACTGCCCTGGCCGAAGCATCACGCAGGGTAACCATTGGCAGCTACGGGCAAACCTATGAGCGGCGCCCCCTGGTGTACCTGGTAATTACCAGCGAGGCCAACCAACAGAATATTAAACAGATACAGGCCGATAACCTGAAGCTGGCCAACCCTGCTGCCATCAGTAGCGGCGAGGCCGACCGGCTCATTGAGTCGCTGCCTGTTATTACCTCATTTAGCTATAATATACATGGCAACGAGCCTTCAACAACTGAAGCCGCCCTACAGGTAGCTTACCGCCTGGCCGCAGGCAATGACGCAGCCACGCTCAATGCGCTCAATAACTCAGTTGTGGTGATGTACCCCTGCATTAACCCCGACGGGCGCGACCGCTACGTATACTGGTACAAAACCATGCAGCGCAATGTAGCTGCCCCCGAGCCTGAAGACATTGAGCACCACGCCCCCTGGCCGCTGGGCCGCACCAACCATTATTGGTTTGACCTGAACCGCGACTGGATTTGGGGCGTACACCCAGAATCGCGCGGCCACACAGCCACCTACCAGCAATGGCTGCCCCAGGTACATACTGACTACCACGAGCAGGGCTACCACAACAATTACTTTACCATGCCCGGCACCACGCCCCGCAACCACCTGCTGCCCAACGGTTACGAAGCACTGACCGATACCTTTGGCATGGCCAATGTAGCCGCCTTTGACCGCTTGAAGGTAAATTACTTTACCCGCGAGGCGTTTGATTTCTGGTACCCCGGCTATGGGTCAAGCTACCCCAGCATTAACGGGGCCGTAGGGATGCTAACCGAGCAGGGCGGCATTAGCGGTGGGCGCGTCATTACCGCCAATGACGGCTACCAGCTTACCCTGCGCCAGCGCCTGTTTGACCATTACACCACCAGCATGGCCACCATTATGAAAGCCGTCCAGCGCCGCCAGTTGCTGCGCCGCTACACATTCAATGCCCGCAGCCCGCAAAAAAGTAAGTCAAACACCAAAGCCTATATTTTACCAGACAACCCCAACAGCCACCTGTATGATGTGCTGGGCATGCTCATGCACCATGGGGTACAGGTAACCACCGCCAATGCTGCTTTTGAGGCACGCGCTACTGACTACCGCACCGGCCAGCAGGTGCAAAAGCGGTTTGGGGCTGGCACCTACATCATCAGTACCAACCAGGCTGCCCACCTGTTTGTGAACAGCATTATGGCACGTAATATGGAAATTGAAGATTCTGTAACGTACGACATGAGCAGCTGGTCGGCCCCGCTGGCTTATAACCTGGATGCCTACACCACCACGCAGCCCCTTAAGGTGGGCACTACGGCCCTTACTGACAGGCCTACCTACCCTGCCGAAGCCAACTTTAGCGGCAGCCCCTATGCCTATGTGATTGACTGGCAGCAGCGCAACGCCCCCCGTGCGCTGGCCATGCTGCACCAAATGGGCTATAAGGTACGGGCTGCCACCAAGGCATTTGGCGATGGCACCACCAACTGGGCCGAAGGCACCCTGATTGTACTGGCCGGGCGCAACCTCACAAAGGCACCTACCATGGCTGCCGATATGACAACGGTAGCCCAGCAGGCCAAAGTAACCATTCAAAGCTACCAGAGCGGCCGCATGCGTACTGGCATTGACCTGGCCAGCCGCAGTACCAAACCCCTCAAGGCACCCAAGGTGGCCTTGCTTACTGGCACCGGCACTTCAATGTATACCGCCGGGCAAATCTACTTCCTGCTTGACCAGGAGCTGGCCTACCCCGTTACGCGCGTAACCGCCGGCACCCTGCAGCAAACCGACATAGTGAAAACCAACAACCGCTATGGCGCGGTTGACCTGAATAAGTTTGACGTACTGATACTGCCTGGCATGCAGGGCCGCAACATCCGTAAAATACTTTCTGAAGCCACCCTGGAGCAACTCAAAACATGGGTCAGGGCTGGCGGCGTGTTGGTAGCTACCGAGAGTGCGGCCAGCTACCTGACCAAAAACGAAAGCGGCTTTACTGATATTGAGCTGGTTACAGCCCCAAAAGACTCAAGCACGGCGGCCAAATACCTTTCGTTTAAAGACCGTGAAAAGTACTTCGGCCTCAAGCGCATACCCGGTGCTGCCCTGAATGGTGTGTTAGATACATCGCACCCCCTGGCCTTTGGCATGCCTAACCGGGTGTATGGCCTTAAGTTTGGCACCAATGCCCTGAAGCCCAATGCCCAGCTGCAAAGCCCTGGCTACTTTACGGCCGATGCTGGCAAGCTGCTGGTGGCGGGATATGCCTCACAGCAAAACCTTAACCTGCTGGCCGGCCAAACCTTCGCCGGCCGCATTCCCATGGGCGATGGCTCAGTGGTATTACTCACTGACAACACCCAGTACCGCATGTTCTGGCGCGGCCCCACCCGCCTGCTGGTTAACGCCATCTTTATGGTGCCTGATTGATCTTTTGAGATTAGACGTAAGAGGTTAGAAATTAGAGGTTAGAGGCAAGAATTTAGAATGGCAGATTCGCCCATTCACCTCGGCTCACGCCATTCAGGGGCAAAAACCAACAGGCCATTGGCCAAAAACCCTTTACGGTGCAGGTAATGGTTTGGCCCTGCAACAGCACTACT
>CAZXTW010000744.1:0-3647 GCA_964643525.1 uncultured Roseivirgaceae bacterium | reverse complement strand
GGGCCATTGACCGGGCCAGGCAAAAAGGGGCCCACCTGGTACAGCTCACTACAGATAAGCAACGGCCCGAGGCGTTAAAGTTTTACCAGCGCATGGGCTTTGTAGCCAGCCACGAAGGCATGAAGCTACACTTATAATCAATATGGCATACACCTGTTACCATCAGTTGTTTATCGGGCAGGGGCTGCTATCTGTACTGGCCTGGCAAACCATTACCGGTTTTTCACATATATTGAGTTAAAACAGGGGGCTGCAGGGGTATAAATACCCCGTAGACTAGCATCAGCTCTTTTTACTCAAAACCAATAAATCGGAAACAATGAAAAAAATCATGCAATGCCTGGCGCTAACAGCCGCTTTATTTTGCAGTACAGTTGCCTTTGGCCAAACTGATGACCATGCTGCCATTGTCAAATCACTGAACTACTACCTAGACGGGGGCACCAATAGCGACTACAGCACCCTGAAAAAAGCTTTCCATACCGAGGCCACCATGCAATACATCACGGCCGAAGGTGAATACAAAAACGTAAACGCCTTGCAGTTTTTTAGTAAAATGAAGCCCGGCCCAAAATCAAACCGCAAAACGCGCATTACCAGGGTTGATGTCAATGGCACTGCAGCATCGGCCAGAATAGAAATTGACTATGATGACTTTAGGTTTGTTGACTTCATGAACCTGCTTAAGGTTAATGGGCAATGGCTAATTGTAAGCAAAATATTTTACCGCGAAACCAACTAACTGGCTTTTAACTGGCTTTTAACTGGCTTTGCGGCACAGGCAGGCCCTGCGGCCTGGCAGTAAGGGCTGGTTGGCATAATGATCAACCACAGCAACCTCAAGGCCTGCTGCGGCAAGCCATTGATGCATTTGTTGCACCTCAAAAGTACGCTGCCGGTGGGTTTCTGTAGCTTTGCTATACAACCCACTGGTGGCCTCCTTTAAATAAGTAACAATCTGCCGGGTAACCGTGTTGCCCTCAGCTTTACTTTCAGTAAAAACAGATACCTCTGGGCCATCGTGGTACCTTGAATAGTTAAAATCATGGCCACTTACTAAAAAGTCAAACATAAACAGCCCATCAGTAGTCAGTGCCTTGGCTACACGGCTAAAAAATGCAGGTATCATATGCTCTGGCTGTTCTAGCCCGTAAGCCGCATAGCAAATAATTTCGCCTGTCATGGCTACTACCTGTGAGGGGTGCAGGGGGCTTTGCCACAAATCGCACACAGTAAACGCATACTGGGGCACCTCAGCCCTGGCCAGGGCAACCATTGGGGCTGATACATCAGTGCCATACCCTTGGGCAACAGTAGGGGCAAAATGCTTGAGCAAATTGCCCCCACCACAGCCCAGGTCAGTAATAGGGCCTGTGGGGTGGGGCAGTAGCGTCTTTATTTGTTGGGCCGCTGCCTGGGCCAGCCCACCATACCACTGCTGGTGTATAGTGGCCAACTGTTTGTTATACATAGTACATACAGGCGTGTCAATGCATAAAAATAACCAGTAGCTTAATGGCACCGGCTGGCCAATGGTAACCCACTATAGCCAAATAAATACCACACTTTTACAGGGTACCTTGCCTGTGCAACCTTCTGCTATTCATAACCCACTTAATTCAGTTAACCCCATGCATTTATGTACGGCTTAGCCTATATTAGCACTGCGTATTCAGGATATTTTTAGCCAGTACAAGCACTTACTATTTTCTGGCATAACAACCATGAACCCAACCATCAGGCAGGCCACCGTGCCAGACCTGGCCGCCATGAACAAAATAAGCGTGGCTGCTAAAATGCACTGGCAGTACCCGGCCGAGTGGCTCGCGCATTGGCTGCCGGGCCTTACCGTTACCGTTAATGACCTCATGCAAGCCCAATACCATTGCCTGGTATTGCGCCACAAAGTGGTAGGCTTTTGTGGCATATCTGAAAGTAATACCCAATATGAAATTGAGCACCTGTGGGTATTGCCTCAGTATATTGGCCAGGGCTACGGCAAGCGGCTGTTGGGCCAGGCCCTGCACTGGGTGGTGCAAAAACCCAAACCCATTGTGGTGGTGGCCGACCCCAATGCCCAACCCTTTTATGCCAAACAAGGCTTTGTTACCTTTAGCCAGCAGGAAAGCTACCCCAAGGAGCGCTACCTGCCTGTAATGAAAAAAACACCTACACCTTAATAGATAAACCTATGATTGCCCAAACCACCCTTGACTTTTTAGAAGCCCTGAAGGCCAACAACAACAAGCCCTGGTTTGATGACAACCGCCCCACCTACCAAAAAGCCAGAACCAACTTTCTGGCTGTTGTGCAACAGCTCATTAATGCCCTGGGTCAGGTTGACCCTGGCATTGCCGCTGCCGGCCTTGAAGCCAAACAATGCATTATGCGCATTAACCGCGACATTCGCTTTTCAAAAGACAAAACCCCCTACAAAACCAACCTGTTTGCCTTTTTTAGCCAGGGGGGCAAAAAAAGCGCCTACGCAGGCTACTACTTTAACCTTGAGCCTGGCGCCCACTTTATTGGCGGGGGCGTTTACATGCCAGAGGCAGCTGTGCTTAACAAAATAAGGCAGGAAATTGACTACAACTGGGCCGAGTGGCAGGGCATAGCCCAAAACGCCACCCTGCTGCAACACTACCCCGAAGGCATCAAGCCATCGGGCCAGCTAAGCCGCCCACCCAAAGGGTACGACAAGCAGAACCCTGCCCTTGAATACCTCAAATACAAAGGCTACTATACCCAGCACAACCTTACTGATGCGCACGTGCTGGCGGGCAGCTTTCTGCAACAGGCCACTGAAACCTACCACGCCGTGCGCCCCTTAGTGGCCTTCATTAACCGCTCGTTCGATTAGCTGAATATACTTTTAACCAATTACTTTTTAACCATGAACAGTACCCTATACCCCGCAACGCCCCAGCTGGGCAGTTATGACTTCATTGAGCCCTCTGCCGATTTTAAAAAGGCAGCACGCAACGTAGTAGGCTCCATTGTATTCTTTTTCTTTGTATACCTCTTACTGTTGGCTGTATCGGCCATCATACTGCTGGCCTGCATCTACGGGGGCATTTCAATCATTACCCTCAAAGTACACTGGCTCACCATTGCCATTGGTGCTGGCCTTATCGTTTTGGGCATTATGTTCTTCGTATTCTTTTTCAAATTCATCTTTTCATTCACCAAAGACCAAAACCCCTACCGGGTGCAGGTATACGAGAAAGACTACCCCGAGCTGTTTGCCTTTATCAGGCAGCTCACGCTCGATACCAAAACCCAGTTTCCTAAAAAAATATTTGTCTCGCCAGATGTAAACGCCTGCGTATTCTACAACTCCAGCTTCTGGAGCCTCTTCTTTCCGGTGCGCAAAAACCTTGAAATAGGCCTGGGCCTGATCAATACCCTCAACATTAGCGAGCTTAAAAGTGTGCTGGCCCATGAATTTGGTCATTTTTCGCAGCGCAGCATGAAAATTGGCAGCTACATCTACACCGTAAACAAAGCCATATACAATATGGTATTTGAGTATGACAACTGGGACCGTGCCCTGAACGAATGGGCCAACGCCGGGGGCATATTTGGCATATTTGCAGGCATTACCCTGTGGCTGGTTAACCTGGTGCGCGGCATACTTAAGCAGGCCT
>CAZXTW010000743.1:0-3660 GCA_964643525.1 uncultured Roseivirgaceae bacterium | reverse complement strand
GGCATCATCAAGTGGGGCATCCACCTCATCAAAAATACAAAACGGAGCAGGCTTCAACAGGTAAATTGAAAACAGCAACGAGGTGGCCGTAAGGGTTTTTTCACCGCCCGAAAGTTGGTTAATGGTTAATGGCCTTTTGCCTTTGGGTTTGGCAATAATATCTATGGGCGATTCCAGCGGATTATCTGGTTGGGTTAGCCGCAGGTCGCAATCATCTTCAGTGGTAAACAACGAGCGGAACACCTTCACAAAATTACTCTTGATCAGTTCAAAGGCCTCTAAAAACGTTTCTCTTGCCACCAGGTCAATCTCATGAATAGTAGCCAGTAATGACTCTTTGGCCTTTAGCAAATCTTCTTTTTGTGACACAATAAAAGTGTGCCTTTCTTTAATCTCCTGATAGGCCTCCATAGCCATGGGGTTAATAGGCCCCATCTTATCAAGCTTAGTCTTTACAGCATTTACTTGTTCGCGCAGCTGGTTTTCGTCAGTCTGGGCATCTTCTTCAGTGGCCTCATTCAATACCTGGTCAATATCCAGGTTAAACTCTACTGAAAGGCGTTCTTTTACTGCATTCATTTCAAGGCGCACATCATTGCGCTTGTTTTGCAGCTCCATTTGCAGTGTGTCCACTTGCTCACGCTGGCGCCTCAACTCTCGGCCGCGTTTTTCTGCCTCGTCAATATCTCCTCTAATTTTATAGTATGCGCGTTCCGCTTCATTAACGCCTGCTTCTATGGTATCCTTTTCCTCATACATCTGCAGCAGCTCCTCGTCATTAATCTCGGCCTTTTCAAGCAATTGGCTCACCTCTGCATCGGTTTGCTTCAGTTCGGCCTGGCCACTTTCAATGCGTTGCTTGCTGCTTTCATAGGCACTGGTTTTATAGCCTATTTCCTGTTCAATGCTTTGAACTTTGTTCTGATGCTGATGAAACAGAATGTTCTCACGGTTATAATTGGCAGATTTTTTACTTAAATGCTCATTTTCCAGGTTTACATTTTCATTCAGCATGGCCAGTCGCACCTCCATATCACTCAACCCTTCTTTGGCCTCTGCCGCGTCTGGGCCCAGCGTGGCCAGTTCATCATTCAGGTTTTCAATACGCTCTAAAATATCTTCACGGCGGGTGGCATTACTGGTAAGCATCTCACTAAGCTGCTCCTGCTTGGTTTTATAGCTAATGTACTCTTCGTTAATCTGCCTAATATCAGTGCGTAAATTTTCAAGCGCTTCTGTATTGACGCTGGCCTTGAGGTGCTCCAACTCCTTTTCCTTGTTCTTAAGGTTGGTTTTAATCACACTGCGCTTCTCGCTCAGCTCTTTAATCTCTACCTCAAGTTTTTCAAGGTTTTTGGCCCTGCCTATACGCTTGCCCTCAAACAGGCCTACCGAGCCACCACTTATGCTGTGCTTGCGTATGGTAAGCTTGCCATTGCGCGTAATAAAAATACTGTCGCTGTCCTGGGGTATATCGCTCTGGTCGCCATTCACGATATACACATTGTCCAGAATAAAGGCAATCAGGTTGGCATAGCGACTGTCGTACTCCATAATTGAAGTGGCAGGCACTGTATTGCTATAAATATGTGCTTTAGTAGGCTCAAAGCGTTCAAAGCTTTCCAGTATAAAAAAGTTGGCTTTGCCTTTGGCCGAGTCGCTCAACAAATTCACTGCTTCAAACGCCTGCGCCTCTGTTTCTACCACATAATAATTCAGGTAGGGCTCAAGGTAATTCTCAATGGTTACCCGGTACTGCTCGTCGCATGTAAGTATGTCAGAAAGCAGGGGCGTATTTTTACCCCACGAGCTGTTCTTTTTCAAGAACTTAATTGCTTCCGGAAAACCCTCCAGGTTGTCAACCAGGCTTTTAGTCAGGTTAAACTCATTCTTCTTGGCATCTAACCGGCGCCCTTCCCGGGTGCTCTGGTCTTTTACCATGGTAATGGTTTTTTCTGTTTCCTTAATGCGGTTTTGCAGGTCGTCTTCGGCTTGCTTGAGGCGCTCCAGGGCTGCATTCTTTTGTTGCAGTTCTTCACCCAGCGTGCCTACCCGCTCATTAAACTCAGCCAGGCTGGCACTTTGCTCTGTGGTGTCATAAGTAGTTTTTTCCAGCTCCTGCTTCAGGGTAGAGAGCTGTATCTGCTTAATCTCAAGGTCTTTGTTTAACTGAAAGCTGCGTTGTTGCTTGCCTTTGTACTGCGTATTCAGGTCGTTGGCCTCTTCACGCAGCTGGTTGGTTTTTTGTTTCTGCTCGTCGTACTCAGCCTTCAATGAGGCTACCCTTGCTGTGGTTTCATGAAAAATCTTCTCGGCACTTTCACGTTCACGCTCCAGGCTTTGCAGGCTAAAAGCAGCCCGCTCATTACTCTTACGGTCCTGCTCCAGCTGCTGCTTTAGCTTATCGCTCTTATCCTGCAAAAAGCGTTGCCGCTCGTTCTTAATCTTCTTCTCGCTTTCGTACTGCCTTATTTTATTGACGTGCGCATTCAGCGTTTTCTGGCGCGAGGCAAGCAGCTTTTCCTGCTGTATCAGGTCGGCCTTGGCCTGCTCAATAATGGCTTCGCACTCGTTCAGCTGCCGGTTCAGGCTCAGCTTCTTGTCATCTTCAGTTTCTATCTGCTTATTGAGCGTGCCCAGCGTATGCTGGTGCTTGCGCATGCTGCTGCGTGCCAGGGCCACGCTTAGCTGCTTGTATTCTTCCTTAAGTTTATAATAGCGCTCGGCCTGTTTGGCCTGCCGCTCAAGCGAGCGCAGGTTCTTTTCTATCTCAAACAGCAGGTCTTCCACCCGCTCCAGGTCGGCGTCGGTATCGTTCAGTTTACGTATGGTTTCTTTCTTCCTGACCTTAAACTTTGAAATACCAGCCGCTTCTTCAAACAGGGCCCGGCGCGAGTTGTCTTTGTCGTTCAGAATATCATCTACCATTTTCAACTCAATAATGGCATAGCTGTTTGACGATACCCCCGTGTCCATAAAAAGGGTGGTAATATCTTTCAGGCGGCAGGTAACCCCGTTAAGCTGGTACTCGCTTTCGCCACTGCGGTAATAGCGGCGCGTAATGGTTACGGTAGTATATTCAGTAGGCAGCAGGTTTTTGGTATTTTCAAACGTGAGCGATACCTCTGCCATTTGCGTAGGCTTGCGTTTGCGCGTTCCGTTAAAAATCACGTTCTCCATCTTGTCAGAGCGCAGCATCTTTGATTTCTGCTCGCCCAGCACCCACCTGATGGCATCTACCACATTTGATTTACCACACCCATTAGGCCCTACAATACCGGTAATGCCTTTATTAAAGTGTATCGACACCTTGTCGCCAAAACTCTTGAAGCCTCTTATTTCAAGTTTGCTCAGTAACATACCCTGCTTTTGAAGACCACAAATATAGAATTTTTCAATTACCGCCCGCGGTTTAACCGGTAAGCCGGCCGCAAAGATATGGGGCAGGGCTTGGTAGTGCGTATGAATTGTATAAATTTGTTATATGGACGGTATAGAGAATATTGTTTACCTGGCGCTGGTAATTATTTTTGGCTTGATACGTGCCTTTAGCAAAAAGAATAAAAAAGCCAACCGGCCACCTGCTGGTAACAGACCACCTGCTGGCGGTGGGGGCGAGCCAAGAGGAAAGGTTACTTTTGAAGATTTACTGAAAGAAAT
>CAZXTW010000742.1:0-3665 GCA_964643525.1 uncultured Roseivirgaceae bacterium | reverse complement strand
CCCAGCCCGATAAACGCATTTAGCGTATCCTGATGAAAGGGCTCATGTTGGGGCAGGCCTATGCCGTCAAGCAGGCCGTTGTCGTACGCCTCGGCCAGGTCAAAAATATGCGCACCAATGGCCACACCGGCGCGCGCTGATTTGGTTACTGTACTGAATATGCCAAAGGGCAGGTTCTGAATAGGAAAATCTGAGTGCTCAGGCACAGGCACCCAACTCCGTAAACCGGGGTCATTGGCTTGTATCATAACATTTTGGGTCGTTTATTCTCAGCCCAAAACTAATCAAACCACATTTCATAACAGGCAATTCATCGCTGATAATTAAAAAGCCGCCCTGTATGTACAGGGCGGCAGCCTTCAATTCATTATAAATATTCATTACGCATTACAGCCTTACGCCTGCAGCGTAGCCAAAATAATCGGAAACAGGTGCGTGGCCATCTCCCGGTAGCCGGGCCCATAAGGGTGGCGGCCATTAATTTGGCGCTCTTCTGTGGTGCCATACCCGGCATACGTCGTATCAGTCTTCACCTCTCGCTCGTACCCATACCAGCGGTCTATACTGGTTACCGTTACCTTTACCCTGGGCGAGAATGCATCACCATCAAAAGTAGCCAGCACCGCCTGGCGCAACTTATAAATATTATGTTGAAAAATGCGCTTACTTTGCGTGGCCCCGTAATTCTGCCCATAGCCGCCCATATCGCTCCCGTCTGTTGTTGGCAGGGGCAGCACCACCGTGCAGTCGGGCTCATCACTCAGCACAAAATTCACAAACGTAGTAATATACCCTACAATAGTTTCTGTCTCGGCGTTGGTCATAAAATGGTCTTTGGGCACATCATTAATACCATACTGGCAGCTCAGCACGTCAATAGCACCCGTAATGCCATACGTCTGCTTATAAAAAGCCATATCCAGCTGGCCGGTATCAATATTCCAGAACGGGTTACCGGGGTTATTGCCCTGAAACACAAAATTCAACGCCTCGGGGCCATTGCCGCCCGTCCGGGTCAGGGTGCCACTGGCCTCGGGGTCTACATTATTATTACTTCTAATGCCCCGCACAAAACCGGGCAGGTTAGTCTCTAGCAGCGTATACTCACTACCGTTATTGGCATAAACTGACTTCAGGTCGGGTGTGGTCGAAACCTGATTGCTCACATCAAACCTAAACAGCTTGCGGCCTGGGCCAGCGCTGTCGTCCCAGCCCCAGCCACTGCGCCCTTCCCAACGTACGGTATTGCCAGAGGCACCGGGCACGCCCCCTACGGCACCTACCAGGGCAGGCACATTGCTGCCCAGGTTATGAAACAGGGCATCCAGCTCAAGGGGCTGGTCGCCTTCAAACATCAGGCTATCGCCCATGCAAATCACCTGCTTGTTTGGGGCAGGCGGGGTGTTGGGCACAATGCGCAAAGTAATCTGGCGGCTGGCAATGCTGGTTTGCCCATTGCAATACACCACCACCGTCAGCACATGGTCGCCCACATCGGCAGCGCGGGCCTTTATCGTAAAGCGGCGCTGCTGGCACTTACCTACATCACACAGGGCCTCAATATGGTAATTCTTGGGGCTGTGCAGGCCGCCATCAATACCCAGCACATAATTGTCATAATACAGGCTAAACTCCACCCCTTGCGCAGCATACAACACATTGGGCAGGGTAATCATAGGGGCTTCTTCTGTGGCTGCATCACTGGTGCCGGGTGTAGAGGCCTCTACAAACAGGGGCGTGGCATACCGGTAACCGGGCCGCGAAAAGCCCCAGCCGTCGGGCTTTTCCAGAATAAACTGGTCAGGCCTGAAAGGCTCTGTGCCTGCCTGGGTAGACCAGATGCGCATTTTACAGCCTGACCGAAAGTATACAAACAAATACTCGCCAGGTTGCAGGTTAACCGCATTGGGCAGCTGTATGGCCGAGAGCTGCCCGGGGTCGGTCGAGACCAGCACCCGCTCATCAGTATGGTCAAAACGGTGCACCAAAGAATGCGATTGTGGGGTGGCCAGCAGGCTGGTGCCTTTGTACACCTCTATAGAACCCGTGTAGCCCCCCTCGTCATGGTAAATAGAAGGGCGCAGGGCGCCAATACTTTCGGCAGCGGTGGCCACATGGTACTGTGCCACGCCCCGGCGCGGGTTATTATAGGCAGTATCGCCAAAATATTCGGTTACGCCACGCACATGCTGGGTGCTGGGGCGGGCGTCAGCGGCTAAGCCATTCGTACTGTGGGTGGGGGTTGCCTGGGCGGCATCGGTAGGCTTTGTAATCATTTCTTGTAGTTATTCAGTGGTTAATCAGGTTGTATTGAATGTTGCAGTATACACAAGTATACAAAAAAGAAACCTATAAAAAGCCAACTCTATGCTACCAATAAAGGGTTAGGGCAGCCAGCAAAGCCACACACATACCTTACCCAAACAGGCTACCATTAAATATTTATTTTATACTAATTACCAGCCAAAGGGTTGGGCACGCATAAAATAGCAATACATTCGTTACCTTACAGTATACAAAACAAATACGTACCCCAACGCCCCATGAAAATAGGCAGGCCTTTCAACACCTTTACTTTTCAGGAATACTTTCCTTGCATTGACAACCACAAAAAATATACTGACTTCAATACTTTGGGGCTGTACCGTTCTATTATTGAAAACAGCAAGCTTACCGTAGCGCAGCAAATAGCCGTGCGCGACCATGCCCACAAATACTTTCACAAAACGTTCAACTTTTTTCAGCTCAAAGACCCTGGCCTGTACGTCAAGCTCACCCTGTTGGGGCAAGACTGGACCTGGCAGCAGGAAGGTGCCCTGTGGGACGAGGTGCGCCGCAACCAGCAGAAGATACTGGCCGATAAAAAATTTGGGCACCGCAACTTTGGGGTGTACAGCAAGCACGATTGCGGGCACGAGCATTGCCCCTACAACGGCCTGATGCTCAATAAAAAAATCAGCTCATGGTACTACCAATGCACCATGAATTTCCCTTCAGATAAAAACGAATACAGCACCAAACTCAAGGCCCAGCGCTACCGCAAGGCCCGCAAACATGCCCACCGCCTCATTAACCAAGACCAAGATTTGGATTAGCTAGCCAACGCTCGATGCCCATTCCTTGTAGGCAACTGCCTGCCCTCCGGCAGAAGTACTTCGTGTATCCAGCAGAAAAGTTTCGTATGTCCAGCAGAAAACTTCTTTACATTCAGCGGAAAGCTTACTTTTCCCCAGAGGAAAGCCTTCTTAGATACTGGGGAAAATCATTTTTCTTATGTAGAAAGAAATTTCACCCATTTACAACAGCAATTACCAGCAGATAACCAGTGGAACCTATAACAAAAAAAGAGCCCCCTGATTCACTTAGGGGGCTATCAATAGGGCTCCTAAAGCATCTGCAAAATAAACAAGTGAGCTTCAGGCGGCTTCAACGCTTAGCCAATGCAGGCAAACTGTACACTATCGCCACAAGGCACATGCACCTCAGAAACGCAAAATGTGCCGCATTGTGTTTGTGAGAAACAAAAGATGCTACCACCTTTCACTGTTTCTTTCAGGTTGCTTTCATCATCAGTTACAAAGCTTTTTACTTTTAACTGGTTGAGAGATATCTTCTTTTTCATAATGGTTAGAGTTTAATTGGTAAAAGAGAATAGAAGTAGTGTC
>CAZXTW010000741.1:0-3665 GCA_964643525.1 uncultured Roseivirgaceae bacterium | reverse complement strand
TTATTTACTTCAGTGCTTACCGTGATATGGCTCATTAGAAAGGAAATTCACCGCAACCCTGCAGAATCGTTACGGTACGAATAACCCGTATGCCCTTCAAGTATTTATTTTATTGTTTGTAACGCATTAAAGAGTTCAACGCATGTTTAAGAACTATTTCAAAATAGCTTTACGCAATATTGTAAAGGAAAAGTTTTATGCCGTGCTGAATATTCTTGGCCTGGCCGTGGGTTTGGCATGTTGCCTGATAATTATGGTGTATGTGCGGTTTGAGCTTAGTTATGACCAGCACCACCCCACTGCCGAACGGTTGTACCGTATGGTGGCTAACCACCGGTTTAATGGGGAAGAGTACCACATGGCTTTAACGCCCGCCCCCATGCGGCAGGCCCTGGTAGATGAACTGCCTGAAGTAACGCATGCCACGCATTTGCATGGGCTGGGCGAGATTCAATTAACCATTGGCAACGAAGTGTTTAAAGAGCGAGGCGCCTATTATGCCGATGAACACTTTTTTGATGTGTTTGGGCTGAATATGCTTAATGGCAACCCGGCCAAAGCACTACAGGAGCCCAACGCCATGGTAATAAGTACAACACTGGCCCAAAAGATTTTTGGTGATACCGACCCTATGGGGAAGGTACTTACCATTGACGAAAGGCAGGATTATAAAGTAAGTGGTGTATTTGAGGCTATTGCAGAGAATACTCACTTTCATACCAATGTATTGCTGGCCCAAAAAGGCAACCCTGATTATGGGAATAACATTTGGCTTTCAAATAATTATTATACCTACCTGACGCTGGCCGAAGGTAAAACCGCTGCTGACCTGGAGGCCCAGCTGCCAGCCATGATGAAAAAGTACATTGGCCCGCAGTTGTTGCAGCTGGCCGGTGTGCCATGGGACCAGTTGGAAGCTACTGACAACCGCATACAGTTTTATTTGCAGCCCATTGCCGATATTCACCTCTATTCACATTTAGATCATGAAATGGCAGCCAATGGTGATATTCGCTATGTGTATATTTTTTCAGTCATTGCCCTTTTTATTATGGGTATTGCCTGCATTAATTATATGAACCTGGCCACGGCACGCTCGGCCAAAAGAGCCAAAGAGGTAGGCATCAGAAAGGTGATGGGCTCGTACCGCATGCAGCTAGTGGGGCAGTTCATGACAGAATCGTTTGTGATGGCAGCCACCGCTGCTGTGCTGGCCATTGGGTTGGTTGAGTTGGCCTTGCCCCTGTTTAATGACCTGGCCGGGCTGCAACTGGCCATTAATTATGGCAGTGATTTGTTTGTAGGCGCTACACTTGCCTTTATGGTATTGCTGGTAGGCTTTGTGGCTGGCAGCTACCCGGCCCTCTATTTGTCTCGCTTTCAGCCAGTAGTGGTGTTAAAGGGCACCCTCAGAGCAGGCAAAGGGGCTAACAGGTTGCGCAGTAGCCTGGTGGTGTTTCAGTTTTTTATTTCAATTACCTTAATTATAGGTACAGTAGTAATACAGCAGCAGCTTAGTTATGTGCAGCATAAAAAGCTGGGCTTTAATAAAGAGCAGGTGCTGTTGGTGCAGGACGCCTACCTGTTGGGCGAGCAGCTCAATACTTTTCGTGATGCGCTTGACAACCACAGCCAGGTAACCAATATAACGCTTACCTCTTACCTACCGGTAGACCGCTCTGCACGCAGCTCAATGATGTATTTTCCGGGAGGTGATATTGCCATTGAGTCGGGCACGCAGGTACAGCAGTGGAATGTAGACCACCGCTACCTGGCTACCATGCAAATGGAGTTGCTACAGGGGCGTAATTTTAAACCAGGCTTCGCGACTGACTCGGCCGGTGTAATTATTAACGAAACCGTAGTGAAGGTGCTGGGCCTGGGTAAAAACCCGGTGGGGCAGAAAATAAGCACTTTTAAAGATATGAATGCCCCCAAAGGCCCTGAAAATGTTGAGGCCTATACTGTATTGGGTGTGGTGAAAGACTTTCATTATGAATCGTTCAGGCAGCCTATCTCTCCATTAATACTAAGGCTAAAACGCAGTACATCAAACGTAGTGGTTAAGCTCAGTACTGACCAGCTGAAGGCTACCTTGGCCGATATTGAAAAGTTATGGCAGGCACATGCGCCTACCCAGCCCTTTGCTTATTCGTTTTTAGATGATGAGTTTAATCTGATGTACCGCAATGAGGGGCGCACAGCCCGTATTATTAGCACGTTTGCTTTGTTGGCCATATTTATTGCCTGCCTGGGGCTGTTTGGGCTGGTAGCATTTACTGCTGAGCAGCGTACCAAAGAAATTGGGATTAGAAAGGTGATGGGAGCCGGGGCACTTGATGTGATGATGTTGCTTTCAAAGCAGTTTATGCGGCTGGTAGCTCTGGCCTTTGTAGTGGCAGCCCCCGTAGGCTGGTATTTTATGAACCAGTGGCTGCAGGGCTTTGCTTATCGCATTGATATTGGCTGGCTGGTGTTTTTGCTGGCCGGTTTTATTGCCCTGGCCATTGCACTAATTACTATGACAATACAATCACTTAAAGCAGCCAATGGCAACCCTATAGACGCTTTACGCTACGAATAAACCTGTAAACCATGATTTTGAATTATTTGAAAATAGCCCTGAGGTACCTGGGTAAAAACAGAGCCTCAACGGCAATACATGTTATAGGCCTGGCCATTGGTATGACCGCCTGCCTGTTTATAGGGTTGTATGTGGCCGATGAGCTGAGCTATGACCGTTTCCATACGAGGGCCAGCCAGATTTACCGCATAGCGTGGTGGTCTGAACAGCCCCAAACCCGTACCCCGCACCCTATGGCACAGGCACTGGTGGCCGATATGCCCGAGGTTGAACAGGCAGTGAGTATGTCACCTTTATGGGGGCCGGGCTTAACCATACCCACTTATACCGTGCGTTATGGCGATAAAGTGTTTGATGAGAAGGGCTTTTTCAGTGCTGATACCACTTTTTTTGATGTGTTCACGTTTCCGCTGGTAGCGGGCAACCCAAAAACCGCTTTGAAGGCCCCCAATAGCATTGTAATTACCGAAAGCATTGCCAGAAAGTACTTTGGTGATGAGCCAGCACTGGGCAAAACCATGCTGTTTAATGAAAATACCAGCCTGCAGGTATCTGGCGTGTTGAAAGACCTGCCTGAGCAATCGCACTTCCATTTTAAGTTTATGGTATCGTACCTGAATATTAAAGGTGATAACCCAAGCGATTATTATACCTGGAATGACTTTGGCCACTTTAACTACATTGTGCTTAAACCTGGGGCTAACGCCCAAGCGTTAGAACAGCGGTTAATGACCTGGGCCAACGGCTATACCCGCTTTAGTGATGAAACCATGGCCGCCGCTGCCGACGGCCGCGTTGGGTTTAAGCTACAGCCCCTAACCAGCATTCATTTAAACAGCCACATCAGGTGGGAGTTGGGGGCTAACGGACAGCTGATTTATATACGTATACTGGCCGTGGCAGCCATTTTAATTTTAGTGGTGGCCATTATTAACTTCATGAATATTGCCACAGCGCGTTGTTTTGACCGGGCCCGCGAGGTAGGCATCAGAAAATCACTAGGGGCAGGCCGTGCCAGTTTAATGCGGCAGTTTTTTGGCGAAGCCCTGCTGCTGAGCTTCCTGGCTATGCTGCTGGCTGT
>CAZXTW010000740.1:0-3668 GCA_964643525.1 uncultured Roseivirgaceae bacterium | reverse complement strand
CTCTACCACAGCCTTGACATAGCTCAGGCCCAGGCCAAAGCCTTTAATGTTGTGCAGGTTGCCGGTAGGTACGCGGTAAAACTGGTCAAACACGCGCTTTTGCTCGTCATTGCTCATGCCAATGCCACTATCGGCCACATGCACAAACATGCCCTCTTTATCGCTGGCGGTGCTAATGCTTACCTGCGGGGCGTTGCTTGAGTATTTAATAGCATTATCAAGCAGGTTGGCAATGGCATTGGCCAAGTGAAAGGGGTCACCATAAACCTGTGCCACCGAGGCGTTGAGCACCCGCTTCAGGTTGCCACCCAGGGTGCTTACCTGTAGCTCAAAGCTATCAGAAAGGGTATTGATGGTTTCGTGCAGGTTAAATGATTCAGGCTTAAACTTAAAGGCCTTACGGTCGGCCACTGCCGCACGCAGCACCTGCTCTACCTGCCCGTTCATCCGTTTGTTTTCTTCTTTAATAATCTGGGTAAACTTCCTGATATTATCTGGCTGCTGTATTACGCGGTCGTTTTCAATATTGGCCACCGCAAATGATATGGTGGCTATAGGCGTCTTAAACTCGTGCGTCATATTATTAATAAAGTCGTTTTTCAGCTCGGAGAGCTTTTTTTGGCGCTGTATCAGGTTAATGGCATACAAAAAGGTGCCTACCACCAAAAACACGATTAATATAGACAATATGGCATTGGGCATAATCTGGTTTAACAGGTACGAATCACGATTAGGCGTAACCAGGTAAAGGGTGCCTATGCCCCCTACCAGTGCCTGGCTGTAGTCGGCCTGGCTGGCAAGGGTAGTATCAGCACTATCAAGCCCGGCGGTGCAATACCAGGTGCTGTCCTGGCTCTGGTAAATGGCAAAGTCGTGGGCAATGTCAAGGCCTTGCTCTGCCATGAATTTTTGAATGAGCGAATCAACCGGAAACAGCTGCGCAATATGTTTCATATTACCTACGGTATCTAAAGAAACCAGCCGCCTGATTAAAATCACCTCTGAGTAGCCATCAAGGTAATGGGTGGTATCCTGCTCTAGTTGAGAGAAGAATGTTTTGGCCTGCTCTTGCCTGAGGCGGTGGATGGCCGTATCAGAGGGGGCAATCTCAAACAGCGGAAACGATATATCATCACTCACATATATAAATGAAAAGGAAGAGTCTTGTGACTTATAAGTAAGGTCAAACGAAGTAGTGTCGCTGGCGCTTGATACGTAAGAGAGCTGGTTGGTGAGGTAATCACTAAAATTAACCAGGGCTTTGCCTGCCCCCCGGTTAAACTCCTGTGCCCTGAACTGATACTCGCTATGCACCACGTAGCTTTGTAAAGCCACAATGCCTAACATAGAAAGGCCAGTGAACCAAAGTATTAAGCCGTAGGTAATGCGCTTGTTTTTCATAGGTGTAAAAATACAAAGGTTGGCCCTACGCGGCTGCGCTGTTGAGGTCAGTTTTAGTTTTTTAAGGTTTTTTTAAGGTTTGTGTGGCCACTGTTTTGGGCACTGTAGCCCAAATAAGCCCTGCAGCAGCCTACAAAGGCCTTTTTGCCCCGTTTTTTAGCTTTTTGCCTTTGCCAGTACCTTTAAGTTTTTGTTCAGTTAGTTTCATTTTTTGTTCACCAGCACTTGCGCTTAAAGCCCGTAAAATTGCATTGTAACGAAGTCAACAACACAACACCGTATACATTATGAACAAGCTAATATTACTAATTATTGCTGCTTCTATGGCCTGCGGCCTAGCCTTTGGCCAGGATAAAATTAAGGTGAACAATGCCAATGAACTGCCTACACCTACTATACAGTTGCCCGAAGGCAAAACTGCGTGGGAGATTATTAACGACCGCGCTTTATTAGATGGCGTGGCCAGCCAGGTTGAAACCGCCGTGGCCGACCTGCTAGACAAGTATGCCATTGAAGACAAAGCCACCCTGAACGGGTATTACGGCACCCAATTGCAGCTGGCCATGTATAAGCACGAGCCTGCCCGTGTAAAAGAGTTGATAGGCCTGCTGCGTGGCATAGCCGATAAAGAGGCCGACCGCCTTACCACAGGCCAAATGGCCACAGCCCTACTAACCACCTATGACAAGCATGGCAAAACTATTAACGATGCCTTTGCCCAGGCTTTTGAGCAACAGCTGTACAGCCAGCTGAGTGAGCTGCCTTATGATGTGATTAGAGAAAGTGTTGAAGCTACCAAAGGGCAGTATGATATTTTAACTGCCAACCTGATTCAAAACTCAGTAGAGGCACAAATGCAACAGGTATTGAACAATATGGGCACAACAGTACCAGTAAGTGTTGGGGCCGGCTTTATTGGCTTGCGCTATGCCCTTGATGTGGTTATTCCGCTGAAGGATGCTTTGAAGGGCGCCTACACCCGTGTGTATGATGAGAATAAAACCGATACCGAGGTAGTGAATATCTGGACTGAACGCGAGGCCGCGCTGGGCAACAGCCTGACCCCTGTAAATATTGCCATTTGGGATACCGGCGTAGATATGGATGTGCTTGAGCCCAACAACCATTTTACCAATGCCAATGAGGTGCTTGACGGGAAAGATACTGACGGCAACGGTTTTGTAGATGATGTACATGGCATTGCCTATAACCCTGACAGAGAGGCCGTAAGCCATATGCTGGCCAAAGGCGACCTGAAAGAAGATATTAAAGACCTGCAACGGTACATACAAGGCAGCATGGACCAGCGCGCTGGTATTGAAAGTGAAGCTTTGGCTGATTTACGCAAAAAGATAGGCTCGTTAACCAAAGAGAATTACGCCAGCTTTATGGAAGAGCTCTCTTTTTACGGCACCTATGCCCATGGCACACACGTAGCAGGCATTGCCGCTGCGGGTAACCCTGCCGCCAAAATAGCTGTGGCCCGCTTTGAATACAGCACGGCTACCATACCCACTGCCCCTACCAAGCAAAGTGCCAAAGCTGGCGCCAAGATGTATAAAGATATTATTGCCTGGTACAAAGCCAACAATATACAGGTAGTGAATATGAGCTGGCGCTACAGCCAAAGCTTTTTTGAGGGTGCCCTGCGGGCCAACGGTATTGGTAAAAATGAAGAAGAGGTGAAGAAGATGGCTGCCAAGCTGTATAAAATAGAGCGCGATGCCCTTTATGATGCCATTGCCAGTGCCCCTGAGATTTTGTTTGTGGCCGGTAGCGGTAATGAAAACAATGACTCAGACTTTGAAGAGTATATGCCTGCCAGCTTTGACCTGCCCAACCTGATTACTGTTGGCGCGGTAGATAGTGAAGGCAAGCGCACCAGCTTTACTTCTGAAGGGGCCAGCATTGACTGCTATGCCAACGGCTATGAGATTGAGAGCTTTGTACCCGGCGGCGACCGCATTAAGTTTTCAGGCACCTCAATGTCATCACCACAGGTTGCCAACCTGGCTGGCAAGTTACTGGCCACCAACCCCAACCTGACGGTTGCCCAGCTGCGCAGCCTGATTCTGGATACCTGCGATACTTCTGACGAAGGCGTGCAGCTGATTAACCCTAAGGCCGCTTTGGCCAGATTGAGCAGCACAGGCGGCGCTGGCAGCCACGGCAAGTAAATCCTTTTAATATTGAAACAGGCAAAACTCAAGTAATAACCGGACAGTACAACAAACAACTCACTTACCTTAATTATTAATGTGTATCAC
>CAZXTW010000739.1:0-3669 GCA_964643525.1 uncultured Roseivirgaceae bacterium | reverse complement strand
ATAGAATTAGCTCATTGAATAAGGGATAATTATTGTATGCAGTGAAAGGCCCTGCCCCTCCCCTTTTGGCGTTACGCTACACTTGCTTTTTGAAGGCATTCTGTATAGATTACATGTGTTACTATGTAAATACTGTTACACTTAAATTTAGCCTGATGAAGCGCCTTGAAAAAATAAGGAAACTGCCCGGGGCCAGGGCAATCGGCTTGCAAGAACAAAAGCAAATTGGCTACAAAGGGGGCTGTTATGGCGGTTGCTACCTGTTTGGCTGGTATGGTTGTGATGATACCAGTGCTACGTATGGCGAAATGACAGCCTGCCTGGCCGAGGTAGACAAGGGCTGCTCTACCTATTGTCAATAATAGTACACATGACGCAGGCCTGTTTATTTCTGGCATTTTTTCTTTGGGCCGCGGTGCCTGCCATGGCACAGCACACAAGCACCAAACAGACGGCTGAGCAGAAGGCCGAGCTGGTAATTGATGCCTGCCTTGCAGCCAGCGGCGGCTATGCTTATTTAGACAGCCTGGCCCAAAACCTGTATGAAAAGTATAGTGTGGTCAGTAATTACAACAACGCCCCCAATGCGGCCAACTGGCGGGCGGTACCTGAGGTAACCCAACACGAGGTTTACCAGACCCGCGCCGGCAAAAGCCTGAGCACCACCACGCATGTAGCTACCGGTAGCATATCAACTTTAGGCCTGAATGCTACCCATGCCTGGCAGGTGCAGGATGGTACTTTGCTAAAGGTGGATACCGGCCTGTTTTTTAGTACGCTGCAAGCCGCAGCCCAACAATACAGTTGCCTGGTCGAGCCTTTAAGGCTGCACCCCAGTTGCCGGCAGCACCCCCTGGTATGGGCCAGGGAAGACCATGAGGCCAACCGTGCGTATGATGTGCTGGTTGATTCATCAGGCCTTTCGGTACATGAGTATTGGTTTGACCAGCAGACCCACCTGCTGCATAAAACAGTGAAAGGCAATGGCCGCATGCACCATTATACTGAAGATTACCGGCAGCTTGGCCAACTGTGGGTACCATACAAACGTCGTATGGTGGTGCAGGGCCAGCCAGCCAATGAAATCCAATACGACTCAATCGCCTTCCCCCCACACCTGCCCGATAGCCTGTTTCAGTTGCCTTCACAATTCACTGACTCAAAGGCTGGTTTTAAATAAGCTGTTGTACTGAGCAATACCCAACAGTGGAATAACCCACTTAAAGCTGCGAACATTTATTGTATTTTTGTACTGCTTGTTCGCAGGCTTTGCGAACACTTTTTATATTTGTTTTAATTGTTCGCAAGCCCTGCTAACATTATTTATTTTTTTCTGGCCTGTTCGCATTATAACTTTTCATACCAATCTAATATATGGTCGGCTACTGCTTCCCAGCCGGGTTCGCCGCAGGTAAAGTGGCTTCTTCCGTCATATATTTTCACGTCTACCCGGCTGTTGGCATGCTTGTACTTGCCGGCTATTTTTTGTGTAAAGCGCGCGTCAAAAATATTGTCACTGCCGCCACCAATGAACAGTAAGGGCTGGTGGGGCTTTTTAAAATCTACCTTACCAAATTTATTAAAGATGACCGAGGTGTTAACCTTGTAGCTTTCAGGCACTGCAAAGGCCTCATAAGCAGCGGCACGCTGGTGCACAGGCAGGGTGTTAAAAAAGGCTTTGTCATACCATTTGCGGCTGCCAAGCCATGTTTTTTTGGTTGTAAGCAGCCCCAAAGCTGGCCATACGGTTTTAAGCGTTTTGGGTGGTACGGGCACATTGTTTGGCGGGGCACCGTTAATGCTTACGCCTGCTACGGCTTTGCCCTTTTCAACAAGCTTCATTACGGCCAGCCCGCCCATTGAGTGGCCTATGACAAAGGGCTTTTCTGGCAGGGTATCTATCAGGCTTTCAAGGTTGCCAACCAGTTCAACAATGCCTGTTGTGGCTAAATCAGGGTGTACCTGCCTGCGCAGTTCGGCTGGCTCACCACTGTGCCCGGGGTTGGCTGGCGTATGCACAATATAACCTTTGGCTTCGTAGTGTTTTTTCCAGGCTGCCCAGGTATGGTTGTTCACAAAGTTGCCATGAATGAGTACTATATGGTTTGATTTTTCCATCTGTGGGGTGTTTAATTACCCCACAAATTTGAGCAGCAGGCTGGTGAAAGTTCTTAACCCGGGTTAAAATCGTTGGGCCGTGTGGCAAAGGTTGGTTGTTTATTTGTTGGCCATCCGTTTTCTGATGCGGCTAAGTGATGGGCCCTGAATGCCCAGGTACGAGGCAATATGGTATAAGGGTACGTTGTCAAACACATCAGGGTGTGCCTTGAGCATTTCAGTGTAGCGCTCTTCTGGCGATTGTATTAAAAACCCCTCTACCCTGTTCATGGCCACATTAAAGGCCGTTTCTGCCATAAGGCGGCCAAACTTTTCCCACCGGTGCGAAGCGGTATATAGCTTTTGTAAATCTGTAATGTTGATGCAAACTACCTGGGCATCTGTAATGGCGCTGGTGTAGTACTCGCAGGGTATTTGGTTGAGGAAGCTTTTGAAGGTAACGACAAAGCCATTTTTTGAATACAGCCAAATGTTTTTTTCGTCGCCAGTTTTGCTGTCTATGATGTATGACCTGAAGGTGCCCTGCAAGATAAAGCCCAGCTCAACACATACATTTTTATAGTCGTTAAACATGGTGCCTTTCTGAAAAGTCTTTTCATACCAGGCACCTTCAGAGCGCGCAAACTCTGCGTCTGTCATGCCGCATATGTGGTTTAGCGCATAGCGCACTACTTCTACATTAGTCATACTCTTTGCCATACCCAATGATATGCAACACCCTGAAATAATGCAAAGTGTGCGCTGTAAACCAAAATATTATGGATTACACTTTACCCACCGGCAAGGTCAGGGGCCTTCAGCAGTGGGTGGGGTGTTGATTTGTGCCCACCAGGTAATGCCGCTTACTACCGACATGGGGAAGGCCGTTTGGTGTGTGCCTGTCATTACCTTACGCTGAACGGTTAAGCCTTTGTTGTTGATGCCCTTTAGCAGGGCTATGAGTGCATCGGCCTGCTGGCCCAGCTCTTTTTCTAAATTACCATAGGTAATGAGCACGTTGGCCCTTACGTTTTGGCCATTTAATGGGGTTTTGCCTTTTAGTGCGGTAAAATAAGGTATATCGCTGGCCCTTAATGAGGGGCTGCCCAGTAGGTAGTTGTTAAAAGTAGTTGGGCTGGCCAGCAGTACATAGGCTCCAAACTCGGCCCCTAGTGAGTACCCAAAGTAGGTGCGGTTGGCAGGGTTAGCCCGGTAGTTGCTTTCAACATGCTGAATTACATCGCGCCGTATAAATGCCAGGTGGGTGCTGGCCTGCCCAAACTGGTATTTGGCCTGGTACTCGGGGTTGCCTGATGGTTGGGTAGAGTAATCGCGGTACCTGCTGGCCTGGGGCCCCAACTCAGCTTTCAGGCTGTCAGTAATGTCTGTTTGCCATGATATGCCCACCAGTATGGCGTTTTCCATCAGGTAATCTGCCGTGCCAGACAGCATTTCAACATGCCATGGCACATCAGTATAATACAGTACGGGGTACTGGATATCGGGCTTATCGGCATAACCTTCGGGTAGCTTAATGTACAGCTCATATTGCCGGCCGGTTTGGCTGTCTTG
>CAZXTW010000738.1:0-3673 GCA_964643525.1 uncultured Roseivirgaceae bacterium | reverse complement strand
AATGTATTGGCAGGTAATAGCCTGTATGCCGTATTGGTTACCAGCACGCGGCCCGCCTCGGTATGGTACAGCAACTCAAAGGCCTGGTTGGGGGTATGCCCTTCTGGCACCTGGTTGGGCAGCACCAATACTTTGCCGGCATGCAGCACCACCTTAATGGTAAAGTGCATGCCCTGTGTTTGCTGTAAATGAAGGCTTCTTTTAGTCACTTCATTGACTATTTCAAGGGCTGCACTGGCCGCCCGGCGGGCATCAGAATCGTAGCCTAAGGGGTACCCAAAATATACCAGCAGGTGGTTTGAAAGGCTACCGGCCACAAAACCGCCGTATTGGGTGGCTACATCTTTTACCTGATTGGCCTGGTCTTTTTCAATCGCATCGGTTATTTCTAAATCAAGCGCATGGTTGGCTTCAAGTACCAGGTTGAGCTTAATAGCCAGCACTAGTATTTGCCTGCGCAAAGCCTGCGCACTACCATATAATATGCTGTTGGCTTCTGTTGCTTCATCAATTTGCGCATCTGCCCTGGCTGCTGCTTGTATGGTACCCGTTAAGCTGCTAAAGTTTAATTGGTCAAACTCTGCCAGAATGTCTTTGGCAGCGTCAATTCTTTTCTGTGGCTGCTTGTGCAAAACCCTGCGCAGCAACTTGCCAAGGGGGTGGCTCAAAATAGAGGGCGGCAGGGGCACCGTTTGCATCATGAGTTGCTGCTGAAACACATCGGCCAGTGTGCCTCCCTGAAACACTGGCTGGCCAGTCAGGCATTCAACCACAATCAGGGCCCAGGTAAACAAGTCTGACTTTTCAGTGGGGTAATCACCTCTGAGCTGTTCTGGTGCACTGTAGTTGGGGGTACCAATGTACTCTTGGCTTAGGGTAATGGTCTGGTAGTCGGCCATGCGGTAATCGTGCATCAAGGTGCCAATGCCAAAGTCAAGCACTTTTACATGGCCTTTAACACCCAAGTGGGTTACCATAAGGTTTTGGGGCTTTAAGTCACGGTGGATGACACCCTGGCTGTGGGCGTAGGTGAGTGCATCTAACACCTGCCCCATAAGCTGTTGCACTTCAACAGCCGGCAGCCCTTTGTTTTGCACAATGTATTCTTTGAGGGTAATGCCCTCAACAAATTCATAAGCCGCAAAAGGCTGGCCCTGGGCTGTATAACCCCTGTCAACCAGTTGCACAATATTGGGGTGGGTCATTTTGGCACATATCTGGCTTTCGCGTTCAAAGCGGGCCAGCTGCCGTTGCTGCAGGGCAGTATCGTTTGCGTCTAGTTTTAACGTTTTAATGGCCACCAGCTTGCCCGTGCGGTTGTGTATGGCTTTGTAAACCGTACCATAGCCCCCCTCACCCACCTTTTGCTGAAATGTGTAGTGCGCCAAAAAGTTATGTTCAGTCTGGTTGTTGCTATTAGGCATTGTTTATAACTGGTTTGTAGCCATGCCTACCACAGGCACGTTGATTGTGTTTGATTGAACAAGTTGAAGGTGAATTGCGACTGCCAGCAATATGAATATGTGGTTTAATACCTACCTGGCTGCCTTACTCACGCATTAAAAATTGCAAGCGTAGCACCAAGCAAGCCAATAGTGGTACTGGTAACAACAGGTTAAGTTTAGTTTTTGAAGGCTGTACTAAACTAAGCAAAATACTACATTTAGGAAATGCCTGCTTTGTATTTGCACCTACAACTTATAGCTGTGCCCGTGGGTACAACCAAATGCCTGCCCAAGTACTGCAGTTGCCTTTATGAAAAATTTGGCTGGTGTGTTAAATGGAAACATAAGCGCATTGGGCAATACTCTATTTTTGTGTTTCGTATATTTACTGCATACCTTAATATTAACAATACTATGCCTACTGCCCCCACTAAAAAACCTGTAGCTGTACAGGTACTGTCATGGCTGCTTAGAGTTGTAGCAGCGATTATACTGCTGCAAACGCTGTTTTTTAAGTTTACTGCTGCCGAAGAAAGTGTGTACATTTTTAGTAAGGTAGGCATGGAGCCCTGGGGCCGCATAGGCAGCGGCGTGGCCGAGCTGGTGGCCAGTATATTGTTACTGGTACCCCGCACGGTATGGCTGGGTGCAGGCCTGAGCCTGGCCGTCATTGCTGGTGCCATATTTTTTCACCTCACCCAACTGGGCATAGAGGTGCAGGGCGATGGCGGCCTGCTGTTTTACCTGGCCCTGATTGTTTTTGCCTGTAGCGCCATTGTGCTGTACCTGCACCGCAAACAAATTGGCAGGTTTTAGTGCTGCTTAGCTAAAATAAGCTGAGGGGTGCTTGCCAAAGCGAGCCTCATAAAGCCGGTTGAAGCGGGTAACGTTGGTCATACCCACAGAATAAGTTATGGCAGAGGCATTGTTATACACGCCCTGCTCTAACAGTTTGCGGGCCTGCTGTAGGGCCACCTCCTGCCTGAACTGCGTGGGTGTTAGCCCCGTAATGCTTTTTACCTTACGTTGTAGTTGCCTGTCGCTCATATGAAAACGCTCACCCAAGGCCGTAAGCTGAAAGTCTGGATTTTCTAACTCTTCCTGTATTACGCGCGCTAAAGAAGCTATAAAGGCCTGGTCGCCTGTTTCAGCAGGGGCAGCTACAGTGGCTGGTTGTGGGGTGGCAGCAGTTTGCTGGTTACCAATAGTAGTGCTCAGTACCTCTTGGCTAGTCAACTCATTTTGCACCCAAAGTTGGCGCTGCCGGGCATTGTGCAACAGGTTGTGCACGCGTGCCAGCAGCTCTTCAGGCATAAAAGGCTTGGCCAGGTAATCGTCAACTCCCATGGTCAGGGCCTCCAGCCGGTGTGCTTCATCACCCAGGGCAGTCAGCATCACTACCGGCAGGTTGGCATAGGCAGGCTGTGCTTTCACCTCTTTCAGCAGGGTATAGCCGTCTATTTCGGGCATCATCACGTCGGTTACTATCAGGTCAACCTGCGTTTTGGGCAGCAGCTCAAGGGCCTCCCTGCCGTTGGCTGCCCGTACAATATGGTAGCGCGGTGCCAGCAGGTCGGCTATGAACTGCTGCATGTCGGGCTGGTCTTCTACAATCAATACATGATGTGTTTTTTCGTTCGATTGGTAGGCCAGGTTTAAATGATCAAGGTTTACCGCCTGCCCATTGCTGTTATCGGTAGCCGGTGCCTGCTGCGGCGTCTCTACAACTGCTTGTGCCGGTGCTTCAGTACTTACATAGGGTAAGGCAAGGGTAAAGGTACTGCCCTTACCGGGGGTGCTTTCAACAGTAAGGGTGCCCTCCATAAGCAGCGCCAGTTCTTTGGCCAGGGCCAGCCCTATGCCAGTGCCCCCCTGAAAGGGAGCGTCGGGCTGCTGGCTCTGGTAAAAGCGATCAAAAATATAGGGCAGGTCTTTTTCAGTAATGCCCTGGCCGGTATCATGCACGGCTATAAGCAGCTGGTCGTCATTGCGTGTAGCGCTTAGTGTTACCTGCCCGCCACCTGGCGTATGTTTCAGGGCATTACTCAACAGGTTATTGATTACGCGGCCAATCTTTTCAGCATCAAGCAACAGCCATACCTTAGCCAGCTGGTCGTTTACCTGTAAAGTGTACCCAATGCCCAGGTGTTGGGCCAATGATTCGTAATTACCCGCCAGGCGGCTTAACAGGCTGGGAACTGCCGTAGCCTGCTGGTGCAGGGCAATGG
>CAZXTW010000737.1:0-3673 GCA_964643525.1 uncultured Roseivirgaceae bacterium | reverse complement strand
AGCATTAGCCTCAGGTTGCCAAAGCGCTGCCAATCAGCACCAGGCATGCGTGCCAGCAATGAGCCTTTACCGTGCACCACCTCGTCGTGCGAGAGGGGCAGCATAAAGTTTTCAGTAAAGGCGTACATAATAGAGAAGGTAATCTCGTTGTGGTGGTACTTGCGGTAAACCGCTTCTTTTTTGAAGTACGTAAGGGTGTCGTGCATCCAGCCCATCATCCACTTCTGGCCAAAGCCCAGGCCACCCATATAGGTGGGGCGTGATACCATGGGCCATGAGGTAGACTCTTCTGCAATGGTTACAATGTCAGGAAACTCGCCATAAACGGTTTCATTCATTTTACGTAAAAATGAAATGGCCTCAATGTTTTCATTACCACCGTATTCATTAGGCTCCCACTCACCTTCGTTTCTTGAATAATCAAGGTACAGCATAGAGGCTACAGCATCTACCCGCAGGCCATCAGCATGGTAATGTTTAATCCAGAACAGGGCATTGCTTATAAGTATGGCGCGTACTTCATTGCGGCCATAGTTAAAGATGAAGCTCTTCCAGTCTGGGTGAAAGCCTTTGCGTGGGTCTTCATGCTCATACAAATGTGTGCCGTCAAATATGGCCAGGCCGTGGGCATCGGCCGGAAAGTGCGAGGGCACCCAGTCAAGTATTACCCCTATGCCTGCCTGGTGCAGGGCATTAACCAGTTGCATAAACTCTTGCGGCGTACCAAAGCGGCTGGTAGGGGCAAAGTAACCCGTTATTTGGTACCCCCAGGAGGGCCCGTAGGGGTGCTCCATAATTGGCATAAACTCTACGTGGGTAAAGCCCAGGTCTTTAACATATTCTACCAGCTCGTGTGCCATTTCAGCATAGCTCAATGAGCGGTTGTCTTCCTCAACCTTGCGGCGCCATGAGGCAAAGTGTATTTCGTATACAGAGTAGGGCTTGGGGTCGTCTTTGGTAGCTGCACGCTGGGTAAGCCAGTCGGCATCGTTCCAATCAAACTCAAGGTCCCAAACAATTGAGGCCGTTTTGGGGGGCACTTCATTGAACAACGCAAACGGATCTGCCTTTTCAAGTCTTTGCCCATTTTGGGCAGTGAGGCAGTATTTGTAGAGCGCGCCTTTTTGAACACCAGGTATGAAGCCTTCCCACACGCCCGACTGGTCCCAGCGGGCGGCCAGGTGGTGGGCGTTGTCATCCCAATAGTTAAAATCACCGATAACCGATACTGATTGCGCATTTGGTGCCCACACAGCAAAGAACACCCCATGCGTGCCTTCTGCCTCCATGATGTGTGCACCAAATTTATCGTGCAGGTGGTAGTGGTTGCCTTCTTTAAACAGATGGATGTCATATTCTGTAAAACGGGTAACACCATGCTGCACGCCATTACCAGATGTATTGTTGTTATTGCTCATGATAGTACAAATGCGTCATCATTCAATTTAGTCAGGGCTGTACCCTGTGGGTTATGGTTACTTTTTATCTCTCAGGTAGTTGTTTATGATATACATGATGCCCTCAAGCGGTATGCCCACCCAGTCGGGCCTGCTGTTGAGCTCATAGCCCAGCTCGTAAATGGCTTTTTCAAGCAGGTACGATTGCAGGATGGGCTCTAAAGGCTTGGGCAAAAATGTGGCCCTGCCAGCGGCTTCAAAGTAGGCATCAAGGTAAAAGCGGCTTACGGCACTGTACCAGCAATGGCACCAGGGGGCCAGTATTTGCCTGTCGGCACTGGTAAACTCATCATTAAGTAATATCTGGGCATAAGCCGCGTAATGAAACGAACGTACCATGCCAGCCACATCTTTCAAAGCACTTTTTTTGATGCGGCGCTCACTAAAGGGTATGCCTGGTTCGCCTTCAAAGTCAATAATGGTAAAGTCAGCCCCATCATACAAAACCTGGCCCAGGTGGTAATCACCATGAATGCGAATCTTGGCCCCTTTAATATTTGTTTGATGGATGTTACTGAGGCATGCCTCAATATGGCCACGCATACCCAGGGTATTTTCAGCAAGGCCCTTGAGGTGCTGGGGCAGTTGGTCAAGGCAGCGTTGCAACAGCTCAAAACGCTCGCGCACCATTTTGCGTTGCGCGGCATAAACCGAGCGCAGGTAATAGGTACTGAACGGCTCAGCGCAAAAATCAGGGTTGTCGCGGTCTGATGCCAGGGCCTTATGCATTTCAGCGGTGCGTTTACCTAAAAGCCGCACTTTTTGGTAAAAGTCCTCACCTATTAGTTTTTGCAATACCTCAGGCACCTGGTCAAGGGTAAGCCTGAGGCCAGCTGGCAGCTTAGGCGTTGCTTCTGTGCGGTGGTGGGTTAGTATTTGTTGCAGGTAGTTTTTTACATAACGCATGGTCATGACCCAGGCATCGCCCTCGTTATCTACTTTGCCCTGCATTAAGGCCAGCACGGTTACCTGGCCATCAGTATCGTGCAGCTCAACACCACCTGCAAATTCAGGCGCATTCTTAAAGCCTGCCTGCTCAGTTAAAAAGCGCACCAACTCAAGGTCAGGGTTTACCTCACGCTCAAGCTTGCGGTATATTTTAAAGAAATACTGGTCGTTGTATATAACCGAGGTATTGCTTTGCTCAGCTTTTAATACCTTACTCGATACATCGGCAGTAGCCGTTTTACGGAACCTTGTACCTGGGAACAGGTTAATGATGCCCTTATCAAGCTTTACCTTGGCACTGCGCCTGATTAATGTATAGAGGTGGTTGCAGTACTCTTCCATATACAGGGCATCTACCAGTAGGCCACGCTCGCCATTAAGGGTGAGCCAGCAAATTACCGGTGAGGGCTGCTGGTTAATATACCCTTGAGCATCATGTTCAGGAATGAAGGCAACCGGCAGCTGGTAAGATTCTGGCAGGCCATCAGTATACCTGATGCGCAATATCAGGATATAAGCCAGCTTTTTGCCAAAGGCTATAGGAATGTACCTATCAATAACAATGTTTACTATGCGCCTTGCCTTGCCCCCAAACCACCGGCATTGGTAGATGTAGTCGTGCAGCACGCCCTTTTCAATGGTTTGCCGGTTGGCGTATGATTTAAACAGCTGGCTCCAGGCACTGCTTATTGATAGCTCTGGCATATTGCCAGAAGTTACTACGGGCTTTGGTGCGCCATCCATGGCCAGCCAATAGTAGCTGTGGGGGCCAATCATTACCTGGTAACCGGTATTGGTTACTACTGGAAATTTGTTGTGGCTAAACACCTCAATAGGCTCAATGCCTTCATAGCTGGCCAACTCAAGGCTGGCTACCTCAGAGTATTTGCTGAGGTTAATAACAACTAAAATGGTTTCCTGCTGGTATGACCGTGTAAAGGCCAATACTTTTTGGTTTGAACAACCAATAAACTTCAGGTCACCACGCGAAAAAGGGGCAATTCTTTTACGGATGGCAATGAGGTCTTTCATCCAGCTTAGCAATGAATGTGGGTTTTTGCGTTGGCTGCCCACATTTACAGCTTCATAGCGGTACATTAAATCAGTAACCACAGGTGCATAGAGGCGCTGTGGGTCAGCAGCAGAAAAGCCCGCATTCACACCAGCATCCCACTGCATGGGGGTACGAACTGAGCTGCGGTCGCCCAGGAATATATTATCGCCCATACCAATCTCATCACCATAGTAAATAATGGGCGAACCCGGCA
>CAZXTW010000736.1:0-3673 GCA_964643525.1 uncultured Roseivirgaceae bacterium | reverse complement strand
TACAATGTAAAAAGCCATGACGGGTATCACGGCCCCGTTCATGGTCATAGAAACCGACATTTTATCGAGCGGTATCTGGTCAAACAGCACCTTCATGTCAAGCACCGAATCAATAGCAACGCCGGCCTTGCCCACATCACCAAAAACGCGGGGGTGGTCAGTGTCATAGCCCCGGTGGGTAGCCAGGTCAAAAGCTACTGAAAGGCCCTTTTGGCCCTGGGCCAGGTTGCGGCGGTAAAAGGCGTTTGATTCTTCGGCAGTGCTAAAGCCGGCATACTGGCGTATGGTCCAGGGGCGCTTTACGTACATTGAGCTGTAGGGGCCGCGCAGGTAGGGCGGCAGGCCGGCCTGGTAGCCCAGGTGCTCTGCCGCTGCAATATGGGCAGGGCTGTAGGCAGGTTGTACGTTTAGCTGCTCGGCAGTGTGCCAGGCCGGGTGCCCGCCTGTTGGGGCGGCACTGGTAGTGGCACCTGCCTGTTGGCTGGCCCGCTGTTGAATAGCCTGGTAGGTAATGTTGCTAAAGTTGGGCTTCATAAACCTGTTGGGTTACGGTGTGTAGTAAGTATTGGGGGTGGCTAGGCATTGGCGGCATTATTCAGGGTGGTTTCAAAACCTCCCTGCTGCTCTGCTGCCTGAAAGGCCTGCCATACCTGCTGCGCCAGCTGGTGGGTAAGGCTTTCAATATACCAGGCCCCGGCCACGGGGTCGGCCACTTTATCAAGGTGGGCCTCTTCACGCAATATGTTTGATATGTTGCGGGCAATGCGCAGGGCAAAGTCGTTGTTTTGGCCCGTAGGCAAGGTATGCGGCAAGGTAAGCAACGCCCGGCAGCCCCCTACAATGGCCGCCATACCCTGTGCCGTGTTTTTGATAATATTGGTTTCTAAATCTGCACTGCTGTAGGTGGCTGCGCTGTTGGTGGCCAGTATGGGCACCTGTTGCAGGGTGTAGCTGGCATGGCCGTAAGCATGCGCTATTTCACAAAACAACAGCCGCAACACCCTGAGCTTGGCAATTTGCAGCAGGTAATGGTCTGCCACGGGCA
The DNA here is from genome assembly GCA_964643525.1 of uncultured Roseivirgaceae bacterium. Lineage (GTDB taxonomy): Bacteria > Bacteroidota > Bacteroidia > Cytophagales > Cyclobacteriaceae > CAZXTW01. The sequence goes on along the minus strand of CAZXTW010000736.1, from coordinate 2,628 downwards.
CCATAAAAGCTATTTGTTGCAGGGCCTGTGGCACGGTATAGCCCGCTTCAGTGAGGTGGTGCAGATAGTGCACCGCCAGGCTCAATGCCTGGGCCAGCTCTGCCACGGGTGGGGCACTGGGGGTGTGAAAGGCAGTAGTATTGATGGTTATGCCGCAAAAGTTGGGCATGGGCTGCGCAAAGCTGGCGGCTGCCAGTACAGCCTCGGTGTGCTGGGCCAGCCCTGTTGTCGGCACGTCAGCGGCAAGGCGCATGCCATGCAGTTGGGCAGGCGCTAGCTGGTTATTGGCCAGGTAGGTAGCCAATGCCTCACCAAGGCCAGGCCATTGGGTGTTAAAGCATACCTCTATGTATGGTAGCAACACGTCCTTCAACAGCACGTTAAGGTTTGTTGGGGTATTGGCCTGCTGCCAGGTAAAGTAAAGGCCGTTGGCCCCATTATCAAGCGCATCAAGGGCGGCGGCATTGGCAGTAGCATCGCTGGTAACTTCAATATAAGCCAGGTTGCTCCAATGCCTGGGGGTAAAGCCATGGCCTGCCTCAGTGAGCAAAGTGTTATGCAGGCTGTTCAGGTAATCCAAACCGTCAAGGTCGGCAGCAGTCACATATGGGGGCACCTCAAACCCTTCAGCCGCCTGCCAAACCAGGTCGTGCTCGGTAGCCCCTTTTAAATCTTTGGTTAGGCGTGCCTGCCACTGTGCCTTGTTTTGTGGATTAAACTGAGAAAAGAGTTTTTCGGGTTGCTCGTTCGTGTTGTTCATACAATCTTTGCGCTTGTTGCCTTCAGGCTATACAGGCCGGTAGGGTTAACTTGTTAATGTAAAGTTAATAGAATCACGAACCTTTTAGTAATGATTTACAGTGGGCGGAGGGAAAAAATAGGCGATATAAACATTAAGGTAAATCATGGCAATATTCTAATATTTTTTTCTACGCACCTTGGCCTGCATTGATTCTTGCGGCTAACCCAGAATGTCAAGCTAAAAGCCATTTTTTTGTTTATTAATTTATCCTCATTTTTGACATCCCTTTTTGGTCAAACCTATAAAACATAACGCATAGCCCGCCCATGCATCAAGAAGTATGGCAAACCTGTTTACACCTTATCAGGAGTAATATTGCAGACCAGAGTTACAAAACGTGGTTTTTGCCAATTGTTCCTGTTAAGCTAGAGAACCGGGTCTTGACAATTCAAGTACCCTCCCAATTTTTCTACGAGTGGCTCGAAGAGCACTATGTCCAATTACTGCGGATGGCCATCACCTCAGCATTAGGTGAAGAAGGCCGTTTGGAGTATTCTGTTATTGTAGATCAGGGCAATTCAACCAACAGCCCGTACACCATCAACCTACCAGCCAACCAAGCACAAAAGCAACACCAACCGGCGCGCGCCCTGAATGGCGTAGTGGCCGAGCCCGGCACAATTTCAAACCCATTTGCATTGAAGCAAGTTAATGGTACCCATATAGAATCGAACCTGAACCCTAACTATCAGTTCGAGAATTTTATAGAGGGTGATTGTAACCGCCTGGCTCGTTCGGCTGGTCTTGCAGTAGCTCAAAAACCAGGAGCTACCTCGTTTAACCCGCTGATGTTTTATGGTGGTGTGGGCCTTGGCAAAACCCATTTGGTACAAGCCATTGGCAATAACATTAAACGCCAGTTTCAAGACAAAGTGGTGCTTTACGTCTCGTCAGAGAAGTTCACGAACCAGTTTATCGATGCCTTAAAAAACAACAAAGTACAAGATTTTTCCAATTTTTACCTTTTGGTAGATGTATTGGTGATTGATGATGTACAGTTTTTGGCAGGCAAAGAAAAAACCCAGGAGATTTTCTTCCACATTTTCAACCACCTGCACCAGTCTGGCAAGCAGATTATTATGACTAGTGACTGCCCGCCTATTGAGTTGAAGGGGATGAAGGAACGACTGCTGTCACGTTTTAAGTGGGGCCTCACCGCCGACCTGCAGCAGCCAGATTTTGAAACCAGGATGGCCATTATTAAACGTAAGGTTGAAAATGATGGTATAGAAATTCCTGATAATGTGGTAGAGTACCTGGCCTATAGCATTGATACGAACATCAGAGAATTAGAAGGTGTGCTGATTTCGTTAATTGCCCATGCCTCGTTAAATAAGAAAGACATTGACCTTGAGCTGGCCAAAGGCACACTCAAGAACATTGTGCATAATATTGACGCTGAGGTGGGCATTGACTTTATTCAGAAAACGGTTTCTGAGAATTTCAATGTGAAGGTTGAGGACATGAAAGCCAAAACGCGCAAGAAGGAAATTGTAGTTGCAAGGCAGGTGGCCATGTATTTCTCTAAGAGTTATACCAACCACTCGTTAAAGACTATTGGCTACCACTTTGGTGGGCGTGACCACAGCACGGTTATCCATGCAGTACAAAGTGTAAATGATATGATGGAAACTGACAACACTTTTAAGAACTCGCTGGAAATCATTAAGAAGAAGCTGAAGACACGCATCATGAACTAAGATGAAAGCACTGTTTTTAACAACAACTTCAACACAAATATTTTAACAGCTAAACTACCCCTGGGTTAAAATATTACAAAAAATTAAAAGCAACACCAGCCCCAAAGGTTTGTGTTGTTTTTTTAT
>CAZXTW010000735.1:0-3684 GCA_964643525.1 uncultured Roseivirgaceae bacterium | reverse complement strand
AAAGAAAAAACCCCGGCTATATGCCAGGGCTTTTCTCAATTAACCTAACTACATCTTAATCTGAGCATTAGACCATCCAGTATATTTTTATTGCTTTAAGCAATCAATTCCTAATTTCTAACTTTGTATCTGTACAGGCTTTTAAGCCTTTCTATTCAATAAACAGAAAAAAAGGTGTGAGGGTTGTAAATAATATCAGAAATATTTGTTATACTCCCGACACTACCCATTTTTCTGCTCTCCCTTCAGCCCATTCCGCACAATAATCACCTGCCAACTGCGCCTTGCGTGCCCCTCAATGATTACGATACAAAGATGGGGGTTTTCTAAAAAGTAAAATATAACAAACCCACCGATACCTTACCTTAAAAAGGAAAACTGCTGAATTACAAGCATATACGTAAGGGCTGCAAGGCCCCAGGCTTGAAAGGCTGCGTAAGAAATGTACACAATGTTGACCAACAAGCAGCAGGTAGTAAAATGCTTTAACTCTGGCAGTGAAGCATTTATGCTGAAAAATAGGCTGTATGCAGAATAAATAGCTGCAAGACGTTGCCGTGGGCAGTAGGTAACCACAGGCGGCCCCCTTGGGCTGCGTTAGTTAAAATGTAATAGAACACCCCACAGTACACAAAAATAGCGTGCTATTAACCAGGGCTTACCCGCAATTGACCAGGTTGTGGCCGGTTTTTAGGGCTGTTATGTTGCATAAAGTCATGATTATTGCTTCAACGCCTGGTTTTCTTACAAAAAAACAGCGTTGCCTAAGCCAGCGGCACCAAGCCTGATTCTTTAATATTTGGTTAATCTATTTTTGATTATTTTGCTGGCGGCACAACCCAATTGAATAGAAACCGCAGTTTAGCAACCAATACAAAAACCTATGGGGGTAGAAATAGAACGGAAGTTTATTGTGAAAGCGTTGCCACAGGTACTGAACCAGCACCAGGGCACCCTGCTGGCACAAGGGTACCTGAGCACCGATGCTACCGGCCATGAGGTGCGCCTGCGTAAAAAAACAGACCAGTATTATATTACTGTAAAGCAGGGCTATGGCCTGGAGCGTACTGAGGTAGAGGTAGCCCTTGACCAACGCCAGTTTGAGCAACTGTGGCCACTAACAGAGGGCAAGCGTTTAACCAAAGTACGGCATTTGGTGCCGTTTAACGGCCATACCATTGAGGTAGATGTGTACCAGGATGAACTGGCCGGGCTGGTTGTGGCAGAGGTGGAGTTTGAGAGCAAAGCAGCAGCGCAGGCATTTGTGCCCCCCGGCTGGTTTGGGAAAGAAGTTACTGAAGATGCCCAGTATAGAAACCGCACATTGGCCACAATGGGCATAAAAGGCTCGGCACACCCCAAATAAACACCCCTTTATGACACAACATGCCAACCATAGCCTGATTGACCTGTACCTGCCCACTGCATTTAAGGCGTATATTGAACAGGAGTACTACCAGAAGGTAACGGTACAGTCACTGCTTGAAAACCTGGAGGAAGATGAATCATTTCTAGACTCGCCCATACAGCATATAGGCCTTTATTCAGACCATGGCATACCCCACGTGCGCGATGTGGCCGTGCAGATTATTGATGTGCTTGATACCATTAACGGGGTGCTGATACCCAAACGTGATAAAAACCGGCTGAACTTTATGAAGGGCTATGGGGTGGCCGTGGCCTACCTGCACGACATTGGCATGAAGAATTTTTCTGCCTTTGGCCGCTTTATGCACCCCGAGTATGCTGCACAGGCTGTTTTTAGCCAACAGATGGACAGCATTGTGCGCACCCTTTGGGACGAGAACGCCGGCAATGTGGCCTGGCGTATTTTGCAGCTGTCATCAAAAGGCATTTTATTTCATGACCCCATTATTGTGTTTAAAGAGCTGTTGTCGCTTTCAGCATGCCATAGTAAAAGCAAGGTACCTGTAGGCCTGCTTAATGCCCCGGCAGCGTTGCAGCAGCATATGCAACACATGATAGCCACCCCACTGCGGCAATTGTACCTGGCCCAGAAAATTGCCAGAACCCAACAGAAGATACAGGCAGGCACTGATGCCCAAGAACTGGCCACCTGGCAGGCAGAACTGGCCGCCTATGAACAGGAGCAGCACAGCCTGGCCCAGAACCCGGCACCACCGCAGGAAGCAGTGAGCCAGTACCCGCAATTTACCAAACAGGCCTACGAGTTGTTTGTAAGCACTGAGCCCCATGTGCAGGACCTGGTGCTTGATGTACTTGACACCCTGCGCGCCCTGCGCAGTGCTGATGCCTTGCGGCAAAGGGGCACGGCCTACCGCACTTCGGCCGGGTATGAGGTGTTTGTAGACCAGAATACGGCCAATGCCATTTATGCCCTGCGCAGCCATGGCAATGACGCGCTGTATATGTTGCGCGCCCAGAAACCCCTGAATGCAGGCGAAGCCAATATGGCCAGTAGCGAAATTGACCGCGACGGCAATTTGCGGGTGGCCTTTCACCGGGGGCAGTTTAATAAACAAAGCGCCACCCAACTGGCGGCTTACAACGCAGCTGTGGTGATTGATGACATTCAGGGCGATGTTGTACAGAGCTTTGACCGGGGCACAGAAACAGGGCACCCATTACCACCCCCAGCTAAGAAGGCAACCGGAATACAAATATTGATTGAACGGGTGCAGGATAACCCCCAATTTGCCGAAATGGTATGTGCAGAACTGGGGAAGCTACAGCCCGCCATGGCCAACCGCTGCCGCTCTGTTACTTCGTTACAGCAGGCCAGCCTTGACGAGGTAAAGCGGTATTTGGCCGGCAAAAACCTGGATGAGCATTTTCAGACGCTTGACGAGGTAAAAAGCTTTCTGGGTAAAGTAGCCCAATCAGGGCACCGCACCGAAAAGATAGACCTGAACAGGGCCTTCAATGAGGTGCGCATTGTGCATGTAGAAGCAGGCGAGGCCCTGATTACGGCAGGCTCGCCCTCTGGCTTTGTGTATATACCCTTTGCCACGGGCCTTACCGTTATACCATTAGGGGGGTACAGCCCCTCAGAAGCCTGCCCTTTTGTGCCCCTGGGCAATACGGGGGTAATCAGGGGCTCAGTACGGAACGCCCGCATTATGGCACACAAACCGGTTGACCTGATGATGATACCCAAGCAGGTGTACCTTGATTTTTGGTACCACCCGTATTCACAAAATGAACTGGTGCAGGTACTGCGTAATAAAAATACAGCGGAATAAACTACGTTTGCAGTAGCCTACGTTGGCTGTATGTACCTGATTGAATTTGCTCATGGGTAAACTGAAGAATTTTGCTGCTGCCATTGGCACTGTACTGTGCATTGCTGCCCTTTGTTTGTTTAGCGCCTGTGGTGATGATACTACCGGGGTGGGCAACCCGGCAGGGCCACCAACGGTAGTGATTACCTTTACCCAGTTAAACCTTGACGCTGGCTTTGGTAGCCTTGAGCTGGGTATTGACTCAATTTTTACTGCTACCGATGGCAATGCATTTACCACCATAGCCAACAGCAGTGCTGCCAATGTGGTTACGGCCAGTGTAACAGGCACTGTATTAACCCTTACCGAGCGGGGGGCAGGTACCGCCACCATTACCCTGGAAGCCACTGATAATTTCAGGCGCAGCGCCACAGCCAGCTTTGAGGTGGTGGTGACACGCCCCAACAGCCTGCCCGTAGTG
>CAZXTW010000734.1:0-3687 GCA_964643525.1 uncultured Roseivirgaceae bacterium | reverse complement strand
GCAATGGCTTATCTTTGCGGCCTGAATTGAAATAGTTTAGTTGACAACATTAACCTAAGGGCATTGCCTCCGTATGTGGGGTATTGCTCAAATATGCTGCTATGAGAGATATAAAGCTGATTGAGGTGCGGTCAGAAATAGCTGCTGGTACCCGTGGGGCCAGCTTAGGGATAGGGGCTATGAAAGTAGCCAGCCTTGACATGCAGTCAGATTTTTTTGGCATACACAGCACTACCTCTGTGGCCGACGAGAACGACCTGCTGTTTACCAACGACGAGTTTGTAACAGCCAAACATATTGACGGCGTGCTGACTATGGTGCAGCGCGTAAGCGACACCACCCAGGAAGTGATTAACGAAGGTTACCTGCCCTTTGTGCTGGCAGGCGACCACAGCACGGCGGCCGGCACGCTAATAGGCATTAAGCAGGCCTACCCCAACAAACGCATTGGGGCCATTTGGATTGACGCCCACGCCGACCTGCACACGCCTTTTACCACCCCCTCTGGCAATATGCACGGCATGCCCCTGGCCATTGTGAGCGGTATTGACAATGCCGAGTGTAAGGTGAACCAGCCCAAAGAAAAGACCTTAAAGTACTGGGAAGAGATTAAGCGCGTAGGCACTGATGCCCCTAAGGTTGACCTGGCCGATGTGGTGTTTGTGGCCGTGCGTGATACCGAGCACCCCGAGAAGCACCTGATGGATACCCACGGCATTAAGAATTTCACTACCGAAGAGGTATGGCGTATGGGCGCCGAGCAGGTGGCCCGCCAGGCCCTGGAACACCTGAGCCATTGTGACCTGATTTATGTATCGTTTGATGTAGACAGTCTTGACCCGCGCATTTCGTCTGGCACAGGCACACCGGTGGTGAATGGCCTTTCGGTAGAAGAGGCCCGCCTGCTGAACACCACCCTGGTGCAGGATGAGCGCCTGGTGGGCTGGGAAATTGTAGAGGTAAACCCCACCCTGGATACCAACAATATTATGGCCCGCAATGCCTTTGATATTCTGGAAGCCTCTGCCAAGGCCTACAAAGCCCGTAAAACCCAACCTACGCCATAAGTAACCAAATAGCCCATATCCGTAGAGACGTCCATTTATGGCGTCTCTTTTTTTATTGGCCTCTCTTTATATGTATAGAGTGTTTCAACACCTGTATACCTGGAGCCGCGATAAATCGGCGGCTCTACAATTGCTACATAGGGGTAGTTTTAAATATTTTTCGGCCAAACGGCTCAATTGTGTATTTTTGCGCCCTTAACAATGCACCGGTAAATTAAACACCCTGCCCATGCCCGCTACCGCCATAGAAAGCAGCCTGCAACAGCACCTGCAACAGGCCTTTAAAGCAGTATTTAACCACGAGGTGGCCGCCAGCAGCCTGCAGCTACAACCCACCCGTAAAGAGTTTGAAGGCACACATACTTTTGTTGTATTTCCTTACCTGAAGGTAAGCCGCAAAAAGCCAGAAGAAACGGCCACCCTGCTGGGCCAGCACCTGGTGGCCCATACGCCAGAGGTAACGGCCTACCAGGTGGTGAAGGGCTTTTTGAACATTACCCTGGCCGATGGCGTATGGCGCAATGCCCTGCACACCATGGCCACGGCAGGCGATTACGGGCAGCTGCCGGCCAACGGGCAGAAGGTGCTGGTAGAGTACGCCTCGCCCAATACCAACAAACCCCTGCACCTGGGCCACCTGCGCACCATCTTCCTGGGTTATTCTATGTCGCAAATTATGAAGGCGGCCGGCTATGAGGTGCGCATGTGTAATCTGGTAAACGACCGAGGCATCCACATCTGCAAGTCAATGCTGGCCTACCTGCGCCATGGCAACGGCGAAACGCCCGAGAGTGCTGGCATTAAGGGCGACCACCTGGTGGGGCGCTACTATGTACAGTTTGATAAAGATTATAAGGTTGAGGTAGCGCAGCTGGAAGCCGAGGGCATGGAGAAAGAGCAGGCCAAGAAGGAGGCCCCCTCGTTAAAGGCAGCGCAGGAGCTGCTGCTGAAGTGGGAGGCTGGCGATGAGGAGACGGTAGCCCTGTGGAAGCAGCTGAACGGCTGGGTGTATGACGGCATGAATGCCACCTACAGCAAGGTGGGCGTGTATTTTGACCAGTTTTATTACGAGAGTGATACCTACCTGCTGGGTAAAGATATTGTAGATGAAGGGCTGGCCAGCGGGGTGTTTTACCGCAAGGAAGATGGCTCGGTTTGGGCCGACCTGACCGAAGAGGGCCTGGACCATAAGCTGGTGCTGCGGGCCGATGGCACCTCAGTGTATATGACGCAGGATATGGGCACGAGCGACCTGAAGTATAAGGATTTTGCTTTTGACCAGTCAATATATGTGGTGGGCAATGAGCAAGACTACCATTTTAAGGTGTTGTTCCAGCTCATGGCCAAGATAGGGCGCAGCTATGCGCCGGGCATGTACCACCTGAGCTATGGCATGGTAGACCTACCCAGTGGCAAAATGAAGTCACGCGAGGGCACAGTGGTTGATGCCGACGAGCTGGTGGATGAGCTGCACGAGAAGGCCAAAGAGCAAACCACCGACCTGGGTAAGATTGCCGCTTTTAGCGAAACCCAGTTTGAGGAATTATACCATATGCTGGGCCTGGGGGCCATTAAGTACTTTTTGTTAAAGGTAGACCCCAAGCGGCGCATGCTGTTTAACCCTGAAGAATCGGTAGACCTGCAAGGCAATTCAGGGCCGTTTATTCAGTATACGCATGCCCGTACGGCTTCTATTTTGCGCCGTGCTGCCCAGATGGAATTGCCCCTGAATGCCGTGCCCGAGGTGGCTGAGCTGCATGCTACCGAGCTGGAGCTGATTTACCTGCTCAGTGACTTTGGCCGCCGCATTGAAACAGCCGCTAAAGATTATACCCCTGCGGTGATAGCCAATTATGCCTATGATGTGGCCAAGGGTTACAACCGGTTTTATACCGAGGTAAGCATTTTTAACGAGGCCGATCAAGCTAAGCTGCACCTGCGTGTGGCGCTGACTAATATGGTGGGGCTGGTGATACGAAAAAGTCTGGACCTGTTGGGAATTAAAGCCCCTGAACGGATGTAATACCCTTAGTGCCTTTTTATGACATTACAGCATAATACACCTCTTATGAAAAACGGCTTTCACGATTTTACGGTAAATGATATTAACGGCAACCCGGTGGCGTTTAGCCAGTATGCAGGCAAGCCCGTGTTGCTGGTTAATGTAGCCTCTGAATGTGGTTTTACGCCCCAGTATGCTGACCTGCAGGCCCTGCACGAGCAGCACGGCCAGCAGATACATGTGCTGGGCTTCCCCTCAAACAATTTTGGCGGGCAAGAGCCGGGCAGCCATGAGCAGATTCAGGCCTTTTGCCAGAAGAATTTTGGCGTGACGTTTACCCTGTTTGAAAAGATGGACGTAGTTGGCAAAAACCGCCATGACCTGTACCGTTGGCTGTCTAAAAAAGAAGAGAATGGCGTGCTTGACCAGGAGCCTACGTGGAACTTCTGCAAGTACCTGATTGATGGGCAGGGTAAGCTGGTGCAGTTTTTTGCCTCAAGCACCAACCCGTTTGATGAGGCTATTTTGAAATACGTGAACTAATATGGCAACGACCAAAGCATGGCTGGGGGCCTTTATGCTTGGCACCCTGCCCCGGGCCCTGACCAGTATTGGCAT
>CAZXTW010000733.1:0-3693 GCA_964643525.1 uncultured Roseivirgaceae bacterium | reverse complement strand
GCAGCTCTAATGACAGCAATGCGCTGCGGTACTGCGGGCAATTCCAGCTCTTTATTCATATCACTTACCCCCTCATCAGTAAGCCTGCGCAATACCTCCTGGCGCTGGCGGGCGCGCTCACCAATGGTGTAGTTGGGGTCAAGGTCATTGATGGTGAGGCTCATGCCATATAACTCGTGGTAGCCCACTACAACATTGGCCAGTATTTTCATGCCCTCTGCCAGCGGCTGGCCGGCCATTTTTTCAAACCAGGTGCCCAGGTTGCGGTATGTATACGCCCAGATATTGGCCCGCATGCGTGCGGTAACCCCACTGGCTTTGGCGTCATCTTTTTCAACCAACTCTAAGTAACAATGCCCTTTTTGGTTGACGCGCAGCTCGCCAATTTCTGCCACCACCCAATAGCTGGGGGCCAGGTGCTTACTCAGGGCCGCCTTAATGACTTTATTCAGTTCAGTCAGTGTCAGGTTTTCCATAGGCAGCTAATTTACACCATAATGTGCTATTGCCTCAGGGCAAATAAAAAACCCTGTTTCATTACTGAAACAGGGCATTCAATGCTGTGGCAGGCTAAAGGTGGGTTACTTGCCCCCGCCAAAGCGGCGGCCGCCAGGCCCACGCTGCTGCTGGCGTTGCCTTAAACGCTTAAGCAGTTCATTTTTAAAGTCTTGCTCGGCCTTTATGAGTTTAAGCACCTGCACTGGGGTAACCACGTCTCGCAGCTTGTTTAAATACTCTTTTTCGAGGGCCAGTTCATCTGCCTTACGTTGCAGGCTCAACTCTATTAACTCGTTGGCCTTCTGGTCTGACATGTTGCTGAAGTTATACCCGCTTCTGGCCTGTTCTAACTCTCGGTTTAGTCCCTGCTTTTTGGCATCAAACTCATTAAATATGGGCCAAAAACGCTGGGCCTGTTCGGGTGTCAGGTTTAACCGTTGCGTTATGAGCCCAATACGTGCGGCCTTAATCTTTTCTTCGGTTGTTTGTGCGTGTAATAGATTTGCTGCAAGGAGTAAGAGCATAATCAAAGGTGCAATTCTTTTCATGGCGCTTAAATTCTAAAAGAATAATACTGTTCTTGTTTTACCTGGTTTGTGTTACGTTATATATCACTGATGTCGCTCAAATCAATATCATCAAGCAAGTCATCCAATAAGGCATCATTTTCAAGCTGTTCAAACAGCTGTTCATCGGCGGGCAAGGGCTCAGCATCGCTAAAGAACAAACCTTCGTTCAGCTCTAACACGGCCGATAGCTCTTGTGTGGAGGCGCCGTTATCTACCAGAAAGGCCAGCATTTCATGCTCGGTGGCTTCATCAAGGCTGGCAAACAGGGCCTCTTCCTGCGGTGCTGGCGACAGCAGAAACACATACCCCAGCAATAACAGCGTAACTGCCGGCAGGGCATACTTGAATGTGCCCTGCACCAGGGGCTGAGCGTACCAGGCCCTTTTTTGTTGGGCACTTACGCGCTTCTGTATTCTGTCTGGCAAGGCTTCAAAGTAATTGTCTGGTACTTTGAATACATCCTCGCGAGGTATATCGTTAAGCCTAACTGGTTTTTTCATAAGGCTATAGTTTGTGCATTTGATGTTTTGACAATACTTAACGGCAATGGTTTAACCGGCCGTTAAAAATTCTTCTACTTTTTTTACCGCATGATGATAACTGGCCTTCAGGCTACCCACACTGGTGTTGGTAATGTCAGCTATATCTTCGTATTTCATTTCATCAAAATACTTCATGTTAAACACAAGCCGCTGCTTATCGGGCAATTTAAGCAACGCTTTTTGCAATTTCATTTGTATTTCATCACCAGTAACGTGGCTAGCGTTGTCTAACCTGTTTGACAGCTCATGTTCTACATCACCAATGGGCAGGAAAAACCGCCTCCGTTTCTTTTTCAGGTAGTTCAGGCATTCATTGGTAGCAATGCGGTAAATCCAGGTATACAAGCGGCTGTCTTCACGAAAGCTATCTAAGTGGCCCCAAACCTTAATAAACACCTCTTGCACCAAATCGTCGGCTTCGTCGTGGTCAATTACCATTTTGCGCACATGCCAATAAATGCGCTGCTGGTATTCACGTACCAATAAGTTAAAACCATAATTCCGCGTATCCTCGTTTCTGAGCTTATCGAGTAATTCCTTGTCTTTCAATGCAGGTTGTTTCGTGTTTGTCTGTTAGATGGGCCTATAAGCAAAAGGTTTAATGATGCCGGTTAATATAATAAAAAATAATTTACAGGCGGGCACTTCCATACCATCGTCTTTGAGAGTTATGATTTATGAATGATGAGTTATGATGATCTGCCAACTCACTTTATGGAGTTAGGAGTTATGAATGATGAACTATGATGATCTGCCAACTCACTTTATGGAGTTAGGAATTATGAATGATGAGTTATGATGATCTGCCAACTCACTTTATGGAGTTATGAGTTATGAATGATGAGTTATGATGATCTGCCAACTCATAATTCATCATTTGCACCCAGCTTTTATGATATTTTATTTGGCACAAGGCAGTATCTGTTTGTACATTTAAAGTTGTTACAACCTGTTACCTTATTTGCCGTCTTAATTATTTTTACTGATTAATTGAACTGAAGATGTCTTTAGAAGCTGATATTCAACAAACTAAATTCAAGAGTGAATACAATAAGCTGCTGGTTAATTTGATTTATACCGGCAACTGGATTAACCAAATAGAAGCCAGCATATTTAAGCCGCACAGCATTACCAGCCCCCAGTATAATGTGCTGCGCATATTGCGTGGGCAGTACCCCCAGCCTGCTACCATTAACCTGATTATTGAGCGCATGCTTGACAGGCAGTCTAACGCCTCGCGCATTGTAGACCGTTTGGAGCAGAAGGGTCTTGTAATTAGAAAACAGAGTGCAGAAGACCGCCGTGCTGTAGATGTGCTCATTTCTGACCAGGGGCTTGAGCTGCTGGCCACCCTTGATGAAAAGCTAGAAGCATGGGAGCAGGGCCATAATCATTTTGAAGAGCAAGACCTGAAGCAGGTAAATGATTTTTTAGACCGCTTTAGGCAAAACGGCCAACCTGAATAAAGCTAAAGGCCCGTGCAACGGGCCTATATATCTTTTAATGACTCAAGTATACCTACGTTTTTACCTTTGGGCCTGATTACCAAAAGAGGAAACTCTTTGTCAAGTATAATAAGGCGCTCTGCTACACTGCCTAAAAACAGGGCGGCGGTTGCAGTACGGCCTTTGGCCCCAATAACCATAACGTCGGCACTGATTTCGCGGCTTACCTGATACAGGTTATCAGTAATGTCATTATTTTCTGATAACGAGTAAATATCACTCACCTTTACCTGGCCTATATCAACCTTTTGCATCAGTTCCTCATAATCCTTTCGCGCATGGCTTTTCATAATCTCAGCAAATTCATGGTATGACTTGCCGGTATAATGATACCCTACGGGCACGCTGTATACATTACAGATTACAACTTCGCTACCTGGCCCGTTTTTCTCGGCCATGATAATGGCCTGCTTCAGCGCATCTACAGAGTAGTCAGAAAAATCCATGGGCACCATGATTTTGTTAAGCTGCAAGGCGCTGTTTTCGGGCACAATTAACAGCGAGCAGCCCACGCGGCGCGCCGGCCGTTCAGGCAATATGCCGTTGCCCTTCAGGGTTACCTTACGCCCCACAATAACC
>CAZXTW010000732.1:0-3698 GCA_964643525.1 uncultured Roseivirgaceae bacterium | reverse complement strand
CATAGGCCAGGCCCAGGTTGCCGTAGTGCAGGGCTGAATCGTACTGGCCCATGGTAAAATGCACGTCGCCCAGGTTAATGGCAATGCCGGCCCTGTCAATGGCGTTACCCATTTGCTGGGCCAGCACGCGCGACTGGTGCATGTAGCGCAGGGCCAGGGTGTAGTTTTGCTGCTGCTGGTACACCTCACCAATAGAGCCCAGCGTGCCGAACTTACCCAGCGTATCGGCCAGCTGCTCAAACAGGGTGAGGGCGCTCAGGTAGCGGCGCACGGCTTCAGTATGCTGGCCCAGGCGGTTGTGCACGTGGCCCAGCTGCACGGTGGCGCGCGCCAGCCCTTTGGTATACGCCAGCTGCCGTGCACGGCCGTAGGCACGCTCGGCATGCCAGCGCATAATGGCGGGCGTCAGGCTGTTGGCGGCCCATTTATTGAGGGTATCTACCCCGGCATGGGTTTGGGGTACGGCGGCCACCACCGCGTCAAGGCTATCAAACAAAGGCAAAGTGCCCCCAGGGCTGCCGGCCTGTTGGGTGGCCTGGCAATAGGCAGCAGGCCAGGCCAGACACAGCAGGGCCATGAGCCACAACAAACAGCAGCGTTGTTTCATAGCGGGTAGGTTAATGATCAGCACAACAAACACACCAAATTACCGGGTTACAACCGCATAGTCAAGCCAGCGGCCTGTCACCACGCCACAACCCCATAAAAGTAATGGGTTACCTATGGCATAATTTGGTATTAAGAGTTGTTGTTAAGGCAATGCCTTATTTGCCAGGTTAATATTTTTTATAGTCGAAACCGTTCTGTACGCAAGTTTATAGCCAAACTTACATCTAACTACTGGAATGTATTGATTGGATGTATTTTTGCTACCACTTACCCTCCGTTAATGTGCTGTACATGATTGTTCTTTTAGCCCTGCCCCAATAACCAAGGTGCCGGGCACAACCCAACTGAGTAACTACTGTAACAAGAAAACACATGTTTATACTGAACAAGCCTTTGCCGGCAGGCCTGGTAATATGTATGCTGTTGCTGTGCTGGGCCACTGTGGCCACAGGGCAAAGCAATGCGCCAGACAAATACACCATTAGCGGCTACATACGTGACCAGGCCAGTGCCGAAGAGCTGATAGGCGTAACTGTAGCCGTAAACGAGCTGGAAGCCACCGGCGCTGTAACCAATGTATACGGTTTTTTTTCGCTTACCCTGCCCAAAGGCCAGTATACCTTACAGGTAAGCTCGGTAGGGTTTGACCCTGAAACCCGCTCGGTGCTGCTTGACAAAAACCAATCATTAAGCCTGGAGCTGAATGCTGCAGAGCAGCAACTGGATGAAATTGTAGTGACCGCCGCCAGCCCTGAAGAAAACCTGAACGAGGTGCGAATGGGCTATGAAAAGATAGAGATTGAGGCCATTAAAGACCTGCCCGTGCTGCTGGGCGAGGTAGATGTGATGAAAACCATACAGCTGCTGCCTGGCGTGGCCAGCGCCGGCGAGGGCCTGACCGGCCTGTATGTGCGGGGCGGCTCGGCAGATCAGAACCTGATACAGCTGGATGAAGCCACCGTATACAATGCCTCGCACCTGTTGGGCTTCTTTTCGGTATTTAATGCTGATGCCATTAAGCATGTAGAAATATACAAGGGCAACATACCCGCCCGCTTTGGGGGGCGCCTGTCAAGCGTGGTGAACATACAAATGCGCGAGGGCAACAGCAAGCGCTTTGCTGCCTCGGGCGGGGTGGGCCTGGTAAGCAGCCGCCTCACCCTTGAAGGGCCCCTGGTAAAAGAAAAGGCCTCGTTTATGGTATCGGGCCGCCGCTCGTATGCTGATGCCTTTCTGGGCCTCTCTAACGACCCCGAGATTAAAGACGACGAGCTGTACTTTTACGACCTGAACGCCAAAGCCAACTGGCGCATCAATGAACGCAACCGCATTTATGTGTCAAGCTATTTTGGGCGCGACAGGCTGCTAAGCGCCAACGACTTTGGCACCACCTGGGGCAACAGCACCGTAACCATGCGCTGGAACCACCTGTTTAACGACCGCCTGTTTATGAACAGCACCCTGCTGTACAGCAATTTTACCTACGGCTTTGAATCAATTGGCAGCAATGGGTTTGACTGGGAGTCGAGCATTAGAGAAGCCGCCAACAAGCTTGACTTTGAGTACTTCATAAACCCCAAAAACACGTTAACGTTTGGCACACAGATAACCTACCGCCACTTTAACCCCTCAGAAATTATATCACAAACCAATGCCTTTATTGGTGATGTAATTCTTGACGACAATTACGGGCTGGAAGGGGCCGCCTATATTGGCAATGAGCAAACCCTGGGCGATAGGGTAAAGGTAGAGTACGGCCTGCGCTACACCTTTTTTAACCTGCTGGGCAAAGGCCGTGTGTTTGAGTATGACCCAGAACGCAACAGAAGGCAGGACCGCGATATTGTAGACACCACGTTTTATGACTGGGGCGAGAGCATACACTGGAGCCACGGACTGGAACCGCGCATTGGGGCCCGCTACAGCCTTACCCCCCAAAGCGCTATTAAAGCGGGCTACAGCCGCACCCGTCAGTACATACAGGTAATTAGTGCCGGGGCCGCCTCGCTGCCCATTGACCGCTGGGTGCCCACAGGCCCCTATGTTAACCCACTGATTAGCGACCAGTTTGCTCTGGGCTACTTCCATAATTTTAAGCAGCATATGTTTGAAACCTCAGTAGAGGTGTTTTATAAAGACATACAGCATGTGCTTGACCTGAACCGCAGCGGCGAGGTGCTGCTGAATAATAATATTGAAGATGCGGTGTTTGAAGGCGACGGCCGGGCCTACGGGCTGGAGCTGCTGGTGCGCAAAAATGTGGGCCGCACCACGGGGTGGATTGCCTACACACTGTCACGCACAGAGCGTACCATTGAGCGCATTAACCGGGGCGTGCCCTACCCCGCCCGCTATGACAAAACGCACGACGTGGCCATTGTGTTTAGCCATCAATTGAGTAAGCGCATTACTTTTAGCAGCACCTGGGTATATGCCACCGGGGCGGCCATTTCATTGCCAGAGGGCAATTACCGCTTTCAAGACCGCCTGCTGCCCGTTTATGTTGATGGCAACCGCAACAGCTTCCGCATGCCGCACTTCCACCGGCTGGACCTCTCGCTCACCATTGATGCCCGCAAAAACCAGGGCCGCCGCTGGCAAAGCAGCTGGTCGTTTGCAGTATACAATGCTTACAACCGCAAAAACGCCTTTGGCCTGGCCTTTCAGGAGGTGTTTAATGGCGACCTTGACGACAACGGCAACGGCGTAATAAACGCGGCTGTGCCTGAAAGTATCAAAACCTTTTTGTTTGGCATTGTGCCCTCAGTAACCTATAACTTTAAATTTTAAGCCTTATGTATAAGCCTTTAGTTTATGCCCTGGTACTAACCACAGCGGCCGTGCTGGCTTTTACGGGCTGCGAGCAGATTATTGACCTTGAGCTGGAAGACGGCCGCCCCACCCTGGTGGTTGAAGGCCTGCTAACCGACCAGGAAGGGCCACATTATGTGATACTGTCAGAATCGAACCCCAACTTTTACGATACGCTGCGCCCCCGCTCAGTGCGCAATGCCACAGTACGTATTAGTGACGATGCCGGCAACAGCGAGGAGTTGACGTATGTGGGCGGCGGCCGCTACGAAACGCGC
>CAZXTW010000731.1:0-3698 GCA_964643525.1 uncultured Roseivirgaceae bacterium | reverse complement strand
GGTACACCCTGCTGGCCCTGGTTGAGAAACAAACCGGCGCGGTAGCCGGGGCCATGGGCCTGTGGAACTCTGAGCCCTGGCCTGAGCCGGAACTGGGCTACTGGCTGCTGCCCGCCATGCAAGGCAAAGGCTATGCTACTGAGGGGGCTACTGCCGTGCACAATTACGCCTTCAATGAGCTAAAAGTACCTACCCTGGTAAGCTATATTGACCCAAGCAACACCGCCTCAATCAATGTGGCCACCAAAGTAGGCGCTGTGCCCGATGGCACCACCCAGCTGGCACACTTTGGCATAGTAACCGTTTACCGCTACCCAGGGCCCGGCTAAGCCTTTGTGCTCAGCACCTCTCTGGCCCAGGGCAGGCCCTGGCCTATGGCATGGTCAAGCGGGGTTTTGCCGGTGGCATCTTTTAAATGCAGGCTGGCCCCGTTATCTACCAGGTATTGTGCCAAATACCGGTGGTTAAAATTCACGGCAAACGTCAGGGCCGTCATGCCCTGCTTATTCTGCTGGTTCACATCAGCCCCTTCTATCACCAGGGCTTCGGCCACCTCTTCATAACCTTTAAAAATAGCCCCCATCAGGGCTGTATTGCCCGTGGCATCGGCAGCATTCAAATTGGCCCCCAGCGTAATCAGGGCGTCAACCACATCGCTATGGTTAAAATAAGCGGCCAAAATCAGGGGCGTAAACCCCCGTTGGTCGGCCCGGTTCACCCAGTCGGGGTGGTCCATCAAAATTGCTGATACCAGGGCCACATTACCACCCCGCAGGGCTTCCTGAAAGCGGCCATACTCTTGTGCAACATCATCCATAATAAGCTTGGCATTCGTGCCGCCCACACTTCAGGCAGCTGTTAGTTGGTAATTAGTACAGTAAGGAAGCTAAATATAATGATTTACAGCACAGCAGCATTGCAAAAACCTGCACAACCTACATAATAAACTGGCGGTACAGTAAACATAAAAGTGCACCCTGCCCGTACAACGGTCAAATCAATCAACCCAAAGGGGTATTTACAGTAACTGTATATAAATACATACCTAAAAAGGCCAATAGCAGGCCGCTTTGCTTCGTAATTTACAATTGCATGGGTTACCTTTAGCCAGGACTATAATCAAGCCGGTACCAGTGTACATGATTATACTTTAGATAGACAGTAACCTAAACTTTTTGATTGTGATTTTTAAAACTACCACAAAGCCCCAACAGGCCGGGCTAATTACGTATTGGGCTGTACCATTGGCAATAATTGCCTTACTTGCCTGCGGCCACCGGGCCTATGGCAACAACAACATCCCCCCGCACGCAGCTACCCAACAAACAAACAGTACGGGCCTTAGCCTGCCTGTTACTGAAAACTTTAGCGGCAGCTTTCCTGTAAGTTGGCAGGCCACAGGGGGCTTTTGGGCAGTCATTACTGGCAGCTCACCCGGCAGCTTTACCGGGCCAGATGGCGATAACACCTCCCCAGAAGGCAATGGCAGGTACATGTACAACGAGCCTTTCCTTTCGCAAACCGAAGGTGAACGAAACAGCCTCAGTACAGATTATTACGACCTGAGTACGGCCAGCCTCCCCCTGCTTGAATTTGCCTACCATATGTACGGCACGGGCATTGGTGGGTTAGAGGTGGTGCTGTTTAATGTAACTGACAGCACTTACGATACCCTGCTTACCCTCACAGGCCCCCAGCAGTTTAGCCGCAGCACCCCATACAAAACAATACCACCGCTTAGCCTGCTGGCACACCAGAACGACATCATTCAGCTGCAGTTCAATGCCCTTGTGGGCAATGACCCCAGCCGGGGCGTTATTGCCCTTGACGACGTGCACCTGTATGACCAGCCCCAGAACGACCTCAGGCTTGAAGCCATTCACCTGTCTGAAGGCCCCATATACTTTACTGACGAAAGCCTGGCTGTAACCGTAGTAAACCTGGGCACCCTGACCCAAAGCAATTTTGAACTGGGCTACAGCATAAACGGGGCCGACACCGTGTGGGAAACGTACAGCGGCACCATGGCCCCGGCCGATACGCTGCGGTATACCTTTGCCACCACAGCCAACCTGAGCGCGCCAGGCCCTTACACCATAGGCATGGCCCTAAGGCATACCCCTGACCAGCGGGCCAATAACAACACGGCCACCACCAGCATAACTGTACAGGCAGTGCCCGTAGTAAGCACCCTGCCCTATACCCAAAACTTTGAAGGCCTGGGCAGCCAGCCCCTGCCCAACGACTGGTTTTATACAGGCAACTTTCAGTGGCGTGCCACCCAGGGCACACAATATGGCTTTGCCGGCCCCAGGGCTGACAATACCCTGGGTACTGATGCAGGCACCTACCTGTTTACCGCTGCCTTCTTTAGCGCACCCGGCAGCCAAAGCAGCACCTACTTTTTTGCTGATTTCACCCGGCAGCAGGCCCCCGTGCTTACCTTTTGGTACCATATGTATGGCAGCGTAGCCAGCACCGTAGGCAGCCTGGTGGTTGAAGTGCAAAACCTGCGCACCGGCACCACCACCACATTGTTTGAGCTGGCCCAGCAACAGCAGGCCACCGGCAGCGCCCCCTATCGCCGTGCCCGCCTTAGCCTGGCCGCCTTTGCAGGCCAGGTAGTAAAAATCCAGTTCAGGTCGGTCAAACCCACCTGGTCGCGCAGCTTTGTAGCCATTGACGATGTGCAACTGACCGAAACCCAAAACAACGACCTTAGCGTAGTGGGCATTACCATGCCCGGGGCACCCGCCTACACCCAGCCCGAAGGGCCCATTATACAAATAGCCAATATTGGGCTTAACCCCCAACAGAACTTTGAAGTAAGCTACCAGGCCGATAGTGGCACCTGGCACAGAGAAACATTTACCGGCACCCTGCCCGCGGCCGATACCGCCACCTACCAGTTTACGGCTACGGCCAATATTTCTGCCCCGGGCCAGCACACCATTACTGCGGCTACTGCCCTGGCTACTGATGCCGATGTCACGAACGATACCCTGCAGGTAACACTAACCAGGGCCAGTGGCATTAGCCAGTTTCCGTGGGTGCAGAATTTTGAAAGCCACTTTCGCACCCTGCCCAGCGGCTGGGCCAACGAGCAGCCTGATGACGACCCCCAGTGGCAGTTGTTTAACGGCAAAACCGGCAAGCCCAACACCGGCCCGGCAACTGACCATACCAGAGGTGACGATACCGGCATTTACATGTTTTTAAACAGCAACGGCCTTGACAACGAGGGGGCCGTTACCACAGAAGTAATTGACCTGACCAGCCTCAACCAGCCGGTGCTTACCTTTTGGTACCATATGTTTGGCGATGGCATGGGGCAGTTTACGGTTGAAGTGCTCACCCTTTCAGGGCAGGATACCACCCTGGTGTTTGAGGTGATTGCTGAGCAGCAGCAAACAGCCAACGCCCCCTACCTGCGGGCCTGGGTTGACCTGGCCCCTTTTAAAGATGATGTGGTACAATTGCGCTTCTGGGGGCGCTCTGGCCCCACGCGCAATAGCGATATTGCGGTTGATGACATCACGATATTTGAAGCCCCACCGGCCGACCTGCTGGTTACGCAGGCTGCCCTGCCACAGGTGCTGCTGCCTGCCCAAACTGTGCCGCTTACTGTTACCCTCAACAACCACGGCCACACCACCCAGCAGGGCTTTACCATAGGGTACCAGTTAAACAACAATACC
>CAZXTW010000730.1:0-3710 GCA_964643525.1 uncultured Roseivirgaceae bacterium | reverse complement strand
AAGCGGTAGAATTATTCATTGAAATGTATGGGGAAGGCCATAATGAAGTTGCTGCAAGCCGATCAAACCTAGCCAATGTACTAAGCAGTTTAGGTGAACAAAAAGCTGCCAAAAAACAATTGGCATTGGGCCTGGAAAGCGGCCTGAGAAATTTGGGCGAGCATCACTCTGAAGTAGCTATTCGCCGATCTAACTTAGCCAATGTCCTAAGCAGTTTAGGCGAAAATAAAGCTGCCAAAAAACAATTAGAATTGGCCCTGGAAAGCGGCCTTCAAAACTTTGGTGAGCAACACCCTACAGTAGCTAATTGTCGCGCTAACTTAGCCAATGTCTTGATTAATTTGGATGACATTCAAGGGGCAAAAAAACAAATAGAATTGGCCCTTGACAGTGACCTTAAAAACTTTGAAGAAACACATCCCAACATTGCCACCAATCGCAATACCTTAGCCTCTGTATTGCATGGTTTGGGAGAATATAAAGCAGCCAAAATGCAATTTGAGTTAGCAATAGAAAACTGGATTGCAAACTTTGGGGAACAGCACCCTTATGTAGGATCTGCCTACCACAACCTGGCTACATTGTATTGGGCCATGCAACAACCCCAGGCTGCCATTAAGCACATTGAAAAAGCCATTCAAATTAAATTAGCAACCATTGGCAAGGATCACCCTTATACCCAAGATTCAATGAGTCGTTTGTATACATGGAAAAAGGAGCTGGGTGAGTTTCCAGAGGGGGATGAATGATGGGGCCGCTAGTTGGGGCATGATAGGCCTACAGGTCATTTACCATAGCAGGCTGCCCCATGTGGCGCTTGGTTGAATTATTGATTCATATTCAGCTGCTCTATCACTTGTCGTGATAAGCCAGTATATAGTATGATTTTATCAATAGACTCACCATTAAAAAGCATTGACTTCGCAAACGCTATTGTCTGCTCTTCTCTGCCTTCAATCTTTCCTTCAAGAATACCTTCTTCTCTGGCTAATTCAAACAGGCCCATGGTTTTCCTTTCTTTTGGTGCAAGTACTTCATCAAATTTAAAATAAAAGTCTGTTTGTAACCAGTAGTTACATATTTGTGAAGCAATTCGGGAAGTTAAGGCTTCCAGACCATCGGGAAGCCTTATCCGGACGGCCCGAAAGCCTTATCTGGAAGTTCCGAAAGCCTTATTCTGAAGTTCTGAAAGCCTTATTCTGAAGTTCTGAAAGCTTTATTCTGTACCTCTGAAAGCTTTATTGTTAACCTCTGGTAGCTTTATTGTTAACCCTTGGTAGCTTTATTGTTGACCCTTGGTAGCTTTATTGTTAACCCTTGGTAGCTTTATTGTTGACCTCTGGCAGCTTTATTGTTAACCTTTGGCTGCCACATGCTGGTGGCCACTGTATATTGTCTGCTCTTGTCACTGCCAATTTCAACACGGGTACAGGTAGAGGCACTGACTATGACATACTTTAGACTACCGCCATTTTGGTTCAGGTTCAGGCTCAGGCAATGCTTTGCCTGGGTAGTAAAATCTTCCGTGCTACCGGTGGTTGTAGTGGCAGGCGTGAGCCAAGAGGCTCAGGATAGACGAGTAGAGTCTGGCCACCTTCTATCATGATTGTAGTTGGGTAACTAGCGGATACTTACCCTCACCTACAGATGCTTTCCCGAATAGCGGGACAGGCAGGTAGGGTCCGCAAAGATGGTTAGAGGGGTGAATTGCACCAATCAGCCGCTCATATTATACAGCCCAAACCCATTAACTATTCATTATCAATTCACCATGCTCAATTATCAATTATCAAACGGTCTTTGCGGGCCTTGCGTTCCTGTTCTTTCTGGCGCTCTTCATCGCTCATGGCGCTGTTCTTGTACCCATAAAAGTTCAGCGAGTGGCGGGTTACCGTAAAATCAAACGTCTCTTCTACCAGCTGCTTAATCTGCTCTACACGGGGGTCGCAAAACTCAAAAATCTCATTGGTCATCGTGCAAATGGCATGGTCGTGCTGGCGGTACTCAAACGACTTTTCGTACAGGGCCAGGTTCTTACCAAACTGGTGCTTGGTTACCAGGTCGCACTCTACCAGCAGGTCCAACGTATTGTACACCGTGGCACGGCTCACGCGGTAATTCTTATTCTTCATACTGATGTAGAGCGATTCTACATCAAAATGGCCACTGTTTTCGTAAATCTCTTCCAGAATGGCAAAGCGCTCTGGGGTTTTGCGCAGTTGCTTTTCTTGCAGAAAATCGAGGAATATCTTTTTAGCTTTATCGTATGAGCTCATGCTGGTGGTGTTTGCACACGTCTAATACACTACAGTTACATCATAACAGGTAACACTGGCGGCGGCCAATTCATTCAAAGCAGGCAACCCACTTCACTGCATTAGCCTCCTGCCTGCTACCTGATAACAAAAGTACACAATAAACGGCAAAGGCAGGCAAACCCCTGCATATGTTACTTGGGTGAAATTTGTTAACTTGTACCGACAAATCATTCAACAACCACTATGCAATACAGAAATCTACTCGTGATTACATTGGCTTTGCTGTTAAGCCTGGGCAGCAGGGCACAAGAAATAGAACGGCGCCAGCAGGGCAACCTCATTACTGAAGATGTACCCGAAGTACCTGCGGCCGTGAAGGCACGCATGGGCAGCTACCAGAACACCCGCTCGGCCGGTTTGTCTGACTGGCACCCTGGCGGGCAGGGCATGCTCATCAGCACCCGCTTTGGCGAAACCAGCCAGCTGCACTGGGTAAAAAGCCCTGGCGCAGCCCGCCAGCAGCTTACCTTTTTTAACGAGCCCGTGCGCGGGGGCACCTTTTGCCCCAGCCCCAACTACAACGGCTTTATGTTTACCAAAGATGCCGGTGGCAATGAATATGCCCAGTTGTTTTGGTTTGATGTAAGCACCGGCACTTATGAGATGCTCTCTGACGGCGAGTCAATTAACGGCAGTGTGCGCTGGGCCAACGGCGGAGAGCAGTTTGCCTTTACCAGCACCAGAGGCAATACGGTTGACTATTATATATATGTAACTGATATGGCCAGCCCCAAAGAAGCCAAGGCCCTGGTAAAAGAGCCCGGCCGGTGGACGGCCGTTGACTGGAGCCCCGACAACCGCTACATTACGGTAAACAATTACATAAGCATTAACAAAGCCAACCTGTTTATTGTAGATACCCAAACCGGCGAGATGGAGCCCGTACTGGCTACTGATGACCTGGTGTTTACAGCAGGTGGCGTGTGGAGCGCCGATGGCAAGGGCATTTTTTATGTTTCTGACGAGGGCACTGAGTTCAAAACCCTGCGCTATTATGATGTGAAAAAGAAAAAGTACAAGCATGTTACTAAAGACATACCCTGGGATGTAAATGATGTAGCATACAATGCCGACCGCAGCCAGTTTGCCGTGAACATTAACCAGGGGGGCATAAGTAATATTCTGCTTTTAGACCCCAAAACGCTAAAGCTGGATGCTGTAAAAGGCCTGCCCACCGGGCAAATAGGCGGGTTAGAGTTTAGCCCCACTGACAACCAGCTGGCCGTAACCGTGAATACGGCCCGCAGCCCTGGCGATGTATTTTCGATTAACCTGGCCAGTGGTGAACAAACCCAGTGGACCTACAGCGAGGTAGGCGGCCTGAATACCGAGAACTTTGCCGAGCCCACCCTGCCGGAATTCGAAACGTCTGATAAGGCAGATGGCCAGCCC
>CAZXTW010000729.1:0-3717 GCA_964643525.1 uncultured Roseivirgaceae bacterium | reverse complement strand
ATCGGTCATATTGATTGTGGCCACCATTGTGGTATACAACCAGCTCAACTACATGAAAAACAAATCGCTGGGTTTTAATAAAGAGCAGGTTATATACATACCTGCCAAGCGGGCCCCGGCGGCCAGCTTTCAGGTATTGAAACAAACCTTTGCCAACTATGCCGAGGTAAGCCATGCGGCCACCTCATCTACCGTGCCTGGCCGTGAAATGGGCAACAATGTGGTGCGCCTGGGGTGGGATGAAGATGCCGACTGGAGCGATATGCGGTACCTTTCAGTTGATTATGATTTTCTTGACCTGTACCAGCCCAAGCTGGTGGCCGGCCGCATGTTTGACCCCACCAGCCCCAATGACATTACCGGGGCCTACATCTTAAACGAAGCCGGGGTGCGCCGCCTGGGTTTTGACAGCCCCGAAGCAGCCCTGGGCCAAAAGCTGGCCTGGCAACGCAACAATGGCAAGGTGGTGGGGGTGGTGCAAGACTTTCACTTTATGTCTGTCAACAAAGCCATTGAGCCCTTCATCATGGTTATGGGCGACCGTAACAACAGGTACCTGTCATTGCGGGTTAAGTCTGACAACTACAGCAGCCTTATAGGCAAGTTAGAGGCGGGCTGGCAATCGGTATTTCCGGGCCGTGAGTTTGAGTACCACTTCTTAGACGAGGCGTTTGACAGGCAATACCGCTCAGAGCAAAAGTTCAGCAGCATATTTACCCTGTTTGCAGTAGTATCAATCTTTATAGCCTGCCTGGGGCTGTTTGGCCTCTCGGCTTTCACAGCCGAGTCTCGTATTAAAGAAATTGGCATACGCAAAGTACTGGGGGCCAATATTGGCCAGGTGGTTGTGCTGCTTTCGCGCGAATTTACGGTGCTGGTGGTGGTGGCTATTTTCCTGGCAGGGCCTTTTGCCTGGTTCTTTTTACAGTCATGGCTCAGTGATTTTCCTGTGCGGGTAAGCCTGCACGTAGGCACCTTTGCCCTGGCAGGGGCCATTGCCCTGCTCATTGCCTGGCTTACCGTAAGCTACCATGCCGTGCGCACGGCCAGCGCCAACCCGGTTAAGGCTTTAAAGTATGAATAAGCATAAATAAAAAAAGGCCGGTTTCCCGGCCTTTTTTTATTTATGCAATTGAATCCACTGTATGGCAATCATGGTCTTGGCATCCTGCACCTGGCCATTGGCCAGCATTTGCAGCAGTTCGGCTTTAGTAAAACTAAGCACCTGAATATCTTCATACTCTTCATCCAGGCCGCCGCCGGCAGTTTCATGGTTGGCATCGTTCACCTCAGCATAAAACAGGTGCACCCGCTCTGACGAGCCCCCTGGCGATACATAAAACAACCCAATGCGTTCCAGGCCGGTGGCCCGGTAGCCGGCTTCTTCCAGAATTTCACGTTCCATCCCGGCTACGGGGTCTTCGCCAGCTTCCAGCGTGCCGGCCACAATCTCCAATAGCCAGCCCGGCCCCTTGCTGTAGGTGCTGTACCTGAACTGCTCAATTAAAATATACTGCTGCCGGCCAGTATGGTAAATCAGGGCTGCTACTGAATCGCCCCGCTCAAAATTGAGGCGGCGCACCCCCGTATTCATCTGGCCGTCGTACCGCTGTTGGTTGTACACTACCTCGTCAATCTTATACTTGCCGTCAAATACGCGCTGTTTGGCGGTTATTTCTACCTTTTTCATGGGGTACCTGGGTTATTGGGGTTATGATTCGTGCCATAAAAATAAGGCCCATGGGCAAATTAGCTGCACATGGGCCTTAAATATTGATGGTATACCTGTTTGGCTAAGCGCTTAGGGTGTAATGGGCTTGCCGTTTTGATCGTAATACTGCACCGTGCCAAAGCGTTTCAGCTTATCGGCCACCTCGCTGCTTTTGCCTACTACAATAATATGGGCCTGGTCAGGCTTAATGTACTTCCTGGCCATGGCCAGTACATCGGCCTTATTCACGGCAGCCAGCTTTTCAAGGTAAGTAGCATAATAATCTTTTGGCAGGTTGTAACGCTCAATATTCAGGGCGTAGGTGGCAATGGTCTGGGGGCGCTCAAGGCGCAGGGCAAACAGGCCATTCATAAAATTTTTCATTACCATCAGCGCGTCGTCATCTACCGGCTCAGTGCGCAGGCGCTCCATCTCTTCTAAAATTACATGTATGGCACTATCGGTTACATTATTTCTGGTATTGGTGCTGGCCCTGAAATAGCCCACCAGCTCATCGGGCCGTATGGTTGAGTTGGCCCCGTAAGTCCATGCATTCTCTTCGCGCAGCTTCCTGATCAGGCGGCCGGCAAACACACCCCCACCCAAAATGCCGTTGGTAACGCTGGCCTTAATGGCGTCAGGGTGGCCTGGCTCTATGGCCAGTGGGTAGCTTACCCGCACTACTGACTGTACTGAGGCGGGCCTGTCAAACAGGGCCACCTGTGTTTTGGCCGGCGCTGCGGGCTGCTCATAACTAAAGGTGGGTGCCTCGCCGCGCTGCCAGGGGCCAAAATACTGCTTGCTCAGCTTTTTGGCTTCTTTGGTGGTAATATCACCTACAATAACCAGGTATGCTATATTGGGCTTAAACCATTGGTTGTAATAAGCTTGGCAGTCTTGCAGGGTTATGTTCTTCATGGTGGCCTCGGTGGTTACCGTACCGTAGGGGTGGGTAGGGCCATACAGCACGGTGCGCTCTAAATTGGCCACAATGGCGCTGGGGTCTTCCTTGGCCGCCTTTAACCCAGACAGGCTCTGGGCAATAATCTTATCAAACTCAGCCTGCGGAAACGAGGGGTTCAGCAGCACGTCGCTCATCAGGGCCAGCAGCTTTTCGGTGTGGCGCTTCAGGGCGCTGGCCTGTATGCCAGTGGCGTTGGTGGTTAGCCGTGCCCCAATAAAATCAATCTCTTCATCAAGCTGCTCTTTGGTGCGGTTGGTGGTGCCCCGGCGCAGCAGTGTGCCGGCTACATCAACATAACCGGCCTTTTCGTTTTCCATTAGCCGGTCGCGGTCTACCACCAGCCTGAAGGCCACGCGCGGCAGCTTATTATTCTCTACCACAATTACCTTCAGCCCGTTTTTCAGGGTAAACACATCATAATCGCCAAGGGCAATCTTTGGGGCCGGGCCGGGGGCGGGCTGCTGGCTGCGGTCTACCTGGGCATAGCTGCCGGTGGCCAGCACCAGCGCCAGGCACAATAATATATAGTTACTAGTCAGTTTCATGGGGTGTAGCTGTTAATTGGTCTGGGCACTTTTAGGCATAAAATACAGGGTAACGCGGTTGGCTTTGGTAAGGTAGTCATTGGCCACCCGTTGTATATCAGCAGGCGTTACCTGCATAAAGCGCTCCAGCTCAGTATTAATCAGGTTGGCATCGCCATAATACACATGGTAATTGGCCAGGCTTTCGGCAATGCCGGCCATGGTGGCGTTGCTGCTTACAAAGCGGCTTTCAGCCTGGTTGCGTATTTTTTGCAGCTCACGCGCGCTAATGGGGGTTTGCTTCAGCTTGTCCAGCTCGGCATCCATCGCGGCCTCTACCTTTTCAGGGGCAATACCGGCCTTGGCAATGGTAAAAAACAAAATCAGGCCGGGGTCTTCAGTACTAAACGGAAAGCTGCTTACATTCAGGCCCAGCTGCTGCTCGTCAATCAGGGCCTTATTCATGCGGGCGCTGGCACCGCCCGTCATCAGGGTGGTGAGCATGCGCAGGGCATAAT
>CAZXTW010000728.1:0-3724 GCA_964643525.1 uncultured Roseivirgaceae bacterium | reverse complement strand
GGGCTGGCAAAATGTTTTCTTCTGCCTTTTCATAATCACCAATAGCGGTATACACTTTTGAGATTTGCTGGCGTGCTTCAGCTGTTTTTGATGATTGCTCGCCGTAAATGCCCAAAGCTATCTGGTAGGCCCGGCGGGCCGATTTTTCAGCCCCGGTATACTCACCGGTGCGCAGCAGCACCTCGCTTTGCTGTATCAGAGGCAATAGCAACTTTCTTGAGCTTTTGCCAAAGCTGTGCTCGTACTCCACAATAATATCTTGCAACAGGTCTTTGGTTTGGGTAAACTTACCTATTGCCAAAAAGAGGTAGGCCAGTTCTTCAAAAGCGGTAGAGGTGGCAATACGCGAGGTGTAATTGGCCTTGCCCTGTAACCTTTCAGCCTTATTGAAGGCATCTTCAGCCTGATCAAACTCACCATAGATGGCCAGCAGCTTGGCCTGGGTTTCATAGGCCTTGGCGTGGAAGATGACCTTGTCTTTGTCTTTTTTCTCTTCATAAATGGCCAGTGCATTGTTAATGTTGCCGCTGGCCTTGTCATATTCGCTAATGTTAATTTGCAGGCTGGCAATCTTTTCAAGCTCAGCAGCATAGTCAATATCCTGGTTGTCATACTTACGCCTTACGGCCTCTAACGATTGGTCTAGCGTGGCAGAGGCCTGCTGGTAACGGTCAGTATACTGGTACAGCAGGGCCAGGTGCCCTAGAATATTCACATAATCAATATGGCCAGGCAGTATTTGCTTGCGCACAGGGGTAAAGTACTGATCGTATAGGGCTTCGGCCTCAGTTAGCTTATCAGCATAGGCCACCCAGTGGTTGGCCTGTTGTATTTTGCCAAAGGCATACTCGGGGGTATCTTCACCATAAATATCTGCCTTAATGCGCAGTATGTAATCAAGGTAGTACTGAGCTTGCTCAAAGTTGCCATCAAGGGCCGTGTAGAGGTACATAAACTGCAAAAAGCGGATGCGGTCAGGGTGGTTTTCGGGCAGTATGCTGCGGTTATTGACAATGTTAATGGCCTTTTCTTCAATTTTCTTCACTTTGGCCGCATTCAGCTTCAGGTCAAGCTCAAGGGCATCGCTCATTACATCGTGCAGGCTTGACTGGCCAAAGTACTTACCGGTGGTACGGGTATAGGCTCCTTTTTCTTTACCCAGTTTATTTTTATCGCCAGCGCTGGCATAAGCCCTGATCAGGCTCTGCTGTATTTTAATCACCAGGTTGTGGTAGGGCTTGTACTTACTTTTCATGGCGTTAAGCGCCTTCTCGTAGTACTTGGTAGGTAGTTTTGACTGCACACCGTTTTCTTCTAACATGGTGGCCCATAAAAACAGATTGTTGGCGTAGGCATCGGCCTGCTTACCCATATTCTTCTGTATCCACTCGTCGGCAGTAAAAAACGCATTGTCAGAGGCTTTAAAATCACCTCTTTTGTGCAGGGTGTAGGCTTTCAGGCTCAGGTATTGGGCGTAGGCATCAAAGCGCAGGTCAACCTCATCATCATCTAGTTTGATAGACTTGATTTTACCGGCATCGTCAACATAGGTTTCTTTTTTAACGGCTCTGACAGAAAGGTACTCATCAAGGCCGTCTAACAGCTCAAGGGTTTCATTGTAAAAGCCTTTGGCAGAAAGGATGCGGGCGTTGAGCAGCTTCAGGCGCACATCCATATTTTTATCTACCAGGTTCAGGCTGGTAAGCAATGCGGTGGCCGAGTCAAGAAAGGCCCCAGCCTTGCGCATTTGGCCATAGTCAATATAAATCTCTGCGGCTTCAAGGTACAGCAGGGCATGGTCGCTCAGGGCGGCGCTGTTTACTTTGGTACTCAGGGCCATGCCGGCATCAACCAGGTACTCTACCTCTCGCACAAAGCCCATGGCCAGTTGGCTTTTGGCCTCTTTAATATCGGCCGCAGCCTGAAACTTATTTTCGTTGCCCAGCTTGGCTGCAGCTTTCTTTTTAAGTTTGGCAACCTGCTTTAAGGCTTTTTTGTACTCTCCTTTTTCGTACAGGTCGTCGTATTTGTTCAGGTATTTGTGGTATTTCTGAGCGTAGGCGGCTGTATTCAAGAAGGCAAACAGTGCTAATAGCAGGGCAAGGGGGTAAGTTTTTCCTATATGTAACATTTTGCTATATTAGGAAAATTACCGGTCAATATCAATTGAAATAATGCTATTGAAATAGCATTCAGTACCATACACCAACTACATGTGTTTGTGGTACTTAGCCCCACCAGGGTTGTTAAGCAGATAAATAGACAGGCTACTTGCCGGGTGTTGTTGTGTTTGGGCTAGGCCGTGGCATCGGCCAGCAGCTCATGTAATATTTTTTGTGCTGCTTTAGCAATTACAGTACCGGGGCCAAATACGGCTGTTACGCCCTGCTGGTATAAAAATTCATAGTCACGCGGGGGTATTACGCCGCCGGCCACCACCATAATATCATCACGGCCCAGTGCTTTAAGGGCCTCTACCAGCTGGGGTATCAGTGTTTTGTGCCCCCCTGCCAGGCTTGACGCCCCTACCAGGTGCACATCATTTTCAGTAGCCTGGCGGGCCACCTCTTCTGGCGTTTGGAAAAGCGGGCCAATATCAACATCAAAGCCCAGGTCGGCAAAGCTGGTGGCAATAACCTTGGCACCACGGTCGTGCCCGTCTTGCCCCATTTTGGCAATCATAATGCGGGGGCGCCGGCCCTCAGCAGCCTCAAACTGGTCTGTTAAGCTGCGGGCGGTTTTAAAGTCATCATTATCGGCTGCTTCGCCAGAGTATACACCGGTAATAGATTGTATCACGGCCTTGTGGCGGCCAAAAGCAGTTTCCATAGCTTGTGATATTTCGCCCAGGGTGGCCCGATGGCGGGCTGCGTCAATGGCCAGCGCCAGCAGGTTGCCCTGCCCCGTTTCTGCACTTTGCTGTAAGGCCGCCAAAGCTGCTGTAACAGCCCCGGTATTGCGCTCACTTTTTAATTGCTGCAGGCGGTCTACCTGCGCCTGGCGCACGGCCGAGTTGTCTACCTCTAACAAATCAATGGGGGTATCATCTTTAGCCTGGTAGCGGTTAACGCCCACAATAATGTCTTTACCGGCATCAATACGGGCCTGCTTGCGGGCAGCGGCTTCTTCAATTTTCATTTTGGGCAGGCCAGTTTCAATGGCTTTGGCCATGCCCCCCAGGTTTTCTATTTCAGTAATGTGCTGCCAGGCGCGGTGGGCCAGCTGGTGGGTCAGGGCCTCTACATAATAACTGCCGCCCCAGGGGTCAATAGCTTTGGTTACCTCAGTGCTGTTTTGTATGTACAGCTGCGTATCACGCGCTACCTTGGCAGAGAAGTCAGTGGGCAGGGCAATGGCCTCATCCAGCGCGTTGGTATGTAGTGACTGGGTGTGCCCAAACACGGCGGCCATGGCTTCTACACAGGTGCGGGTTACGTTGTTAAAGGGGTCTTGCTCGGTCAGGCTCCAGCCCGAGGTTTGGCAGTGGGTGCGCAGGGCCAATGATTTTGCGTTTTCAGGATTAAACTGCTGCACCAGCTTGGCCCATAGCAGCCTGCCTGCCCGCATTTTGGCAATTTCCATGAAGTGATTCATGCCTATGGCCCAGAAAAACGACAGCCTGGGGGCAAAGGCATCAATTGAAAGGCCTGCCTGCACCCCGGCACGCATGTACTCAAGCCCATCGGCCAGGGTGTAAGCCAGTTCCAGGTCAGCCGGGGCGCCA